>CAMCSH010000001.1 GCA_945877655.1 Lentisphaera araneosa HTCC2155
CCCTGCTTCGCCTGCAAGGTGCCGATCCGCAACTGCGGACCCCGCGCGACCTGGTCCGGGCCCTCGCCCTCCGCGAAGCCGCCGACGCCGAGGAGGCCCCACCGTTGTCGAAACCTTCGTCCTTCCTCGACTCCATTCTGATCCGCTTCGGCAAGCCTCCTCCGCCGCCGCCGGAAGAACCGCCGCCGCCCTTCTTCTGGCCTCGTGTGCTCATCCTCGACGGCGCCACTACCGACGAAATCCCCGAACCCATCCCCAATACCCGCGTTTTCCGGGTCGTCGACAAGCCGGAAATCAACGGCGACCTGCCGCGCTATTTCCGCATCGAGGACTTCGGCGAAGATCTCGATGCCTCGCGGCTGTAGTTCAGAAGCCTGTCAAAACTCATCCCCGAACAGCGAGGGTTGATCGTCGTCGCGCTCGCGGTCCTTGCCGGGGCGAAAACGCGGCACCGAGGGCGGCTCGGGCAAAGGAGCGGGTGTAGGTGACTGAAGGGCCGCGATCGGGGCGCTGGGCTGGGTTTTGAAGCGTTCCAGCAGGTCGCGCAGGGTGGCGGAGGATTCCTCGCGGGCAAGCTTGCGCACCAGGGTGTCGGGAGTGCGGAAGTCGATGCAGTCCTCGGGCAGTTCGCCGATGAACTGCGATTGACGGCGGGGCTGCGGGGTGTGGCCGCTGCGGCGGGTGCCGCACCAGGAGATGAAGAGCTCGCGTTTGGCCCGGGTGACGGCGACGTAGAAAAGCCGGCGTTCCTCGGCGATGTTGCGCTCCTTGATCGAGCGCTCGTGAGGGAAGAGATTCTGCTCGGTGCCGGTGAGGAAGACCACTGGGAATTCCAGCCCCTTCGAGGCGTGCACGGTGAGCAGGGTGACGGCGTCCTGCTCTTCCTCGCCGTCCTTGCGGCGGCGCCACTCTTCGGCGAGGGTGATTTTTTCGAGGAAGGACTCGAGGCCGATGAGCTCTTCTTCTTCGCGTTCGGCGATGCCGCTGATGAATTCGAGGACGTTTTCGTGGCGGATCTCGGCGTCGGCGCGGGGTTTGTACATGCGGGCGAGGCCGTCGAGGTAGCCGACTTCGTCGAGATAGGCGCGGATGCGGGGCGCGAGGCGTCCGTCGCCGTGGAGGAGGAAATTGGCGTGGCGCTGGATGTCGCGGGCGAGCTGGTGCAGGGCCTGGCCGGGGCCGAGGAGCTGGTTGCAGAAGGCCGGGTCGCAGGCGAGTTCCCAGGGGCGGCGGCCGCGGTCCTCGGCGCTCTGGCGCAGGATGCGGACGGTGCTGGTGCCGATGCCGCGCGGCGGCGAGTCGAGGATGCGCAGCAGCGCCATGTCGTTGCGCGGGTTGACCGCGACCATCAGGTAAGCGAGGGCGTCCTTGATCTCGGCGCGTTCGTAGAAGGAGGTGTCGCCGACGACCCGGTTGGGGATGTTGGCGCGCCGCAGGGCGTCTTCCAGCGGACGGCTCTGCGAGTTGGAGCGGTAGAGGATGGCGAAGTCCTTCGGCTTGCCCTTCTTGTCGAGCAGGCGGTCCTTGATCGCCTGGGCGATCATCGAGGCCTCCTTCTCGGGATGTTCGCAGCGGATGATGGCGATCTCTTCGCCTTCGCCCTGTTGCGACCAGAGGTTTTTGCCGTGGCGCTTGTCGTTGATGCCGATGACCTTGTTGGCCGCCTTGAGGATGCGGTTGGTGGAGCGGTAATTCTGCTCCAGTTTGATGGTCTTGCAGCCGGGGAAATTGTCGGCGAAATGGAGGATGTTTTCGACCTCGGCGCCGCGCCAGGAGTAGATGCTCTGGTCGTCATCGCCGACGACGCAGAGGTTGTTGTCGGGCGCTGCGAGCAGTCTCAAGAGGGCCATCTGGATCGAGTTGGTGTCCTGGAATTCGTCGACCATAAGGTAGCGCCAGTGGCGACGGCAGGCGCTGAGCACTTCGGGGAAATCGCGGAGCAGGCGGACGCTTTGCTGCAGCAGGTCGTCGAAATCCATCAGGTCGGTGGCGTGCAGGTGCTCGGCGTAGAGGCGGTAGACGCGGCCGACAATGCGCTCTTCGTCGTCATCGGAGATTTCGAGATCTTCGGGGCGGAGGTCGCGGTTTTTGGCGCGGGAGATCCGGCTCATGAAAGCGTTGGCGTCGAGGCCACCTTCGGCACCGTCGCCGAGGCGGAGGCGGGCCATGGCCTGGCGAACGGTGGCGACCTGGTCGCCGGGGTCGGCGAGGGTAAAGCCGTGCGACCAGCCGAGGAGCTTGGCGTGTTGGCGCAAGAGGGTGAGGCAGAAGGAGTGGAAGGTGCCGAGGGTGATGGCTTTGGCGGCCTTGGCGGAGACCAGTTTGCCGACCCGTTCGCGCATCTCCTTGGCGGCCTTGTTGGTGAAGGTGACGGCGAGGATCTGGGCCGGATCGACGCCGCGTTCGACCATGTAGGCGATGCGGTGGGTGATGACCATGGTCTTGCCGGTGCCGGCGCCTGCCAGCAGCAGCAGCGGGCCGTGGAAGGTCCGCACCGCTTCACCCTGCTGCGGGTTGAACTTGTTGAAGTCGATGGCCATGGAGGGCAGGGTTGTAAGGTTGAAAGGTTGAAAGGTTGAAAGGTTGAGCCCAAAACAGCTCGACCCCGAAGCGGGTCTCGGATTTTAGCCCAGGGTTGAGCCGCATCGGCGACACCCTGGGTTTGGGATGAGTTATGATTTTTGACCCTGAAGGGGTCGCGGATGCCGCTCCGTTGCTTGTGGGATTTCGATTCAAGCAGAGGGCTTATTTATCGTGGCGGCCGCGGGCGACGCCGAAGCCGAAGGCGATGAAGCCGACGATAACGAGAAGGATGACGATGATGAGAATCAGGCGCATGTGAGGGGTCTCCGCCGCCACTCTGCCTTGCCTTGGCGCGAGCGCAAGGTCAAGACAAAAAAGACTTCACCACGAAGACACGAAGTTCACGAAAGAAAGCCAAGAGATTTCCTCTTCGTGCTCTTCGTGTCTTCGTGGTGAATCGTCTTCAGCTCTTGAGCTGGGGATGATGCCGAAGAATCGCCGCGGCGAGTTCGCGGATGTCGCGGTCGAGATGCGCCGCGGTGAGGCTGAGGCGGAGGCGGCAGGAGCCTTCCGGCACGGTGGGCGGGCGGATGGCGGGGCACAGGAAGCCTTCTTCAGCCAGGGCTGCGGCGAGGCGCAGTGTGGCGGCTTCGTCGCCGCAGGGCACAGGCACGATCGGCGTCGGGTCGTGGCGGATGTCGAGACCGCCGTCGCGCAGGAGGCGTCGCAGTTCGTTGCCGAGGGCGAGGAGGCGATGGCGAAGAGCTTGACCTTCTTCCGAGCGGACGATGGCGAGGGCGGCGAGCGAGGCGGCCGGGACGGCGGGCGGCAGGGCGGTGGAGTAGATCAAGCCGCGGCAGGAGTTGACCAGGTAGTCCTTCAGCTCGGCCGACAGGCAGGCGTAGGCGCCAAAGGAGCCGAGGGCCTTGGAATAGGTGCCAAGAAGGAGATCGGCGCCGAGTCCATGCGCCGGGCCGGAGCCCTCGGGTCCGCAAATGCCGGCGCCGTGGGCGTCGTCGAGGTAGAGGAAGGCGCCGTAGGAGCGGCACAGCTCGGCGAGGCGAAGGAGATCGGGAAGGTCGCCATCCATCGAGAAGACGCTTTCGGTGACGACGAAGACCATTCCTGTCGACGGCTTTTTCAGCAGCTCTTCGAGGGCGTCGAGATCGTTGTGCGGGAAGCGCAGAAGTTCCGCGCCGGAGAGCCTGGCGCCGTCGATCAGCGAGGCGTGGGCAAGTCGGTCGGCGAGGATGCGGTCGTGGCGTCCGGCGAGGGCGGGCAGCAGGGTGATGTTTGCCTGGAAGCCGGAGTTGAGGACGAGGCAGGCCTCGCTGCCTTTCCATGCCGCGGTCTCTTCTTCGAGTCGGATCAGCAGCGGCGAGCCGCCGCAGATCAGGCGCGACGAGGTGGAGGAGGTGCTTTCCGCAGCGGCGGCAGCGGCGGCGTTGGTGACGGCGGGATGGCGTTCGAGGCCGAGGTAGGAGTTGGAGCCGAAGTTGACCAGTTCGCGGCCGTCGCGTTGCGCCCGGCGCGAATCGAGGGAGCCCTCATCACGAAGGCGGCGGAGGCGGCCTTGTTCAGCCCATAACGACAAACGCTGACGGAAACTCTCGTGCATAAACCTAAAAACCGCAGTTGAAAGGTTGAAAGGTTGGAAGGTTGGAAGGCGGAACAACAAAAACTAGCGTCAGGACATCAGGATGAGAGTGGTTGGGCAGACACGACAGCCACTTCGATCGCATGGTCTTGACTCTTCTTTGTTTGTTCTTGGTTTTCATGTTCACCTTTCAACTTTTCAACCTTTCAACCCGGTTCCATTCTGGTGCTGGAGAAACCCCTCTTGAATCGGCGGCAATCTACTGCGCCAAGGAGGGAATCCCACGACAGCAAAAAACCGCTCCCGTTTGGGGAGCGGCTCGTCGAATCTTCCGGTCAGGAATTATTTCGATTCGGGCTTGCCTTCGCCTTTGCCTTTGCCTTTGCCGCGTTTTGGCATGGCGGCTTTTTCTTCGTCGCTGAGTTTGCCGTCGCCGTCTTTATCGAACTTCTTCAGCATTTCGGCTTCATGCGCAGCTTTGCCAGCGGCTTTGGCAGCGGCTTTTTCTTCGTCGTTAAGTTTGCCGTCGCCGTCTTTGTCGAACTTCTTCAGCAATTCTTCCATAGTGGGACGATGGTGCTCGCCTTTTTTGGCTTCGCCACCGGCTTCGGGTTTTTTGCCTTCGCCGCCGGCGGGAGCGGCGGGTTCTTCAGCGCGGACGTTGAGGGCGAGGAAGAGGGAGAAGGCGGCAGCGAAGGAGAGGATTTTCATGTGCAGGGCTCCAGGTTTTTGTATTTGGCACCGTGAAATCGGTGTCCGAACCTGCAACGAGATCTGCCAGGTCTTTATTGTGGTATTCTCGCACAAATTTCCGAAGCCGCCTCTTTGCCGGTGCGGGCGCAATCATCCATGGAAACCCCGTGGTAGGCGTTGCCGGCGAGGAGAATGGGCGTTCCGGTGAGGGCTTTATCGAGCTCGTCGACGAGGCGGAAATGGAATGGTGCCGGGCTCGGGATCGCCCGCGGCCAGCGGATGATTTTGACGAAGTCGGGGTCGCGTCCGAGTTGCAGGGTGCGGCGCAGTTCGGGCAACAAGATCGACTTGAGCTCGTCATCGCCGAGATTGAGAAGCTCGGGCGAACGGGGGCCGCCGAACATCATCCGCAGCACTTCATGGCCGGGAGCGCAGCGGCCGGGAAAGACGCGGGAATCGAGCAGGCAGCCGAGGATCTGGGCGGGCTCGGAGGAGGGCACGAGAAAGCCGAAACTCGGCGGCAGCAGAGGCGCGCCGGAGCTGCGGAAACCGCAAACCGCGACACCCATCGAGGTGTAGGCGATGGCTTGATTGCGCTGCCGCAAATCCGGCGGCAGGAGATCGCCGAGAAGTGAGCTCACCGCGTCGGCCGGGCAAGCGAGGATGAGGCCGTCGAACACCCCGCTTTCCGCGCCGGATTCGAGCCGTACCTGGCGGCCCTCGAGACGGATCGACGTGACGGCTTGATTGAGCAAGATGCGAGAAGGAAGTGGGATCTGGGCCGCAAGCGCCTCAATCAAGCTGCCCATGCCGCGTTTCAGGCTGTGCAGGCCGGGACCTTTTTTCTTCGGACCGGAGCTTTTCGGACGCGAGGCGAAGGCGCCGCGAGTGACCGAGCCGTAGCGGCGCTGCCAAGCGAAAACCGGCGGAAAACAGGAGCGCATCGACAGCTTGCGGCAATCGGCGCCGAAGACCCCGGTGCAGAAGGGATCAAAAACCGCGTCGGCGAATTCCGCGCCCCATTGCTTCGAGGCGAAGTCGTGAACGCTCTCGTCCTCCTCGGTGCGCGGTCTTTGGAAGAAGTCGCCGGCGAGCCGCATCCGGCCTTTCCAACTCAGGCCTTCCCAGCCGAGGATCTGGAGCGGCTTGCTCGGCAGTTTCAGCAGGCGCTTCTGCCGCCAGAGATAGCGGTGGGCCGCGGCTTCATCCGCCTGCATCACTTCGCCACCGAGGCCGACTCTTTCCACCAGCGAGCTGATCGACTGACGCGATGCCAGCCAGCCGTTCGGTCCGTGCTCGTAGAGGAAGCCACCTTCGAGCTCGGTGCGGATTTTCCCTCCGACGTGAGGCCCAGCCTCGAACACCGTCACTTGGCATGCAGGACGCAGCTGCAGGATCTCCCACGCTGCGCTCAATCCGGAAAGGCCGGCGCCGATGATAGCAATTTTCATGAGTGGGGCTTTGTGCTTTAGGGCTAGGGCTTGGTCGATATCGCGACATCACGATATCGCGATATCGGGCAAGCCGCGCATTGCTTACAACGCCGAAACATACCACCACTTCCCATCCTCTTTGACGAAGCTCGAGATCTCGCGATGGGCGTAGGTGCCGTCGGCGTCGCTGAAGCGGGCGACAAATTCGACCAGGCCGTCGCTGTCCTTGGCTTTGCCGGCCTTGGTTTTCAGGACGCTGAGGCCGGTGAAGCGGCTGTTGTGAGCCCAGGCGAGGATGTTGGCTTCATCGTCGACGCTGCGTTGCGAGGGGTGCAAAGTGGCGATCAGATAGGCCGCGTCGGCGCGGGTGTAGGCGGTGTACCGCGAGCGCATCAGTTCTTCGGCGGTGGCGGGTTGACGGCTGCCATCGAGGAAGGGGGCGCAGCAGAGCGCGGCCTTGCGGCTGTTGCCGCAGGGGCAAAGTTCGGCCAGATTCATCGATTTTCCTGTTTCAATTGTTGGCTGAAGAGCGGCAGGACGCGGCAGAGGCGATCGGTGATGTGTTCGACGCCGAGATCGCGCAAAATCTGAGCTTTGACTTCGCAGTAATGGTGGCGGCTTTCTTCAATGGCAATGCCGATCCGCGGGGAGCTTAGCACCTTGCCGGCCCGCATCTCGGCAGGGCCGTCGCCGACGACACCCAGCTCGGAGCTCGGGATGCCGTGCTTCGTCGCGATCGCTTCGAAACGCAGGCGCTTGAAATCGGGGCCATCGACCGGGCTGGCGCCGTGCACGCCGGTGAAGTAGCTGATCAGGCGGAGATGACGCAGCTCGTTCTCGACCGAAGCCTGTGGGCTGCCGGTGACCAGATGCACCGCGATGCCGCGGCGGCGGCACTCGGTCAAGAGGCCGACCGCTCCTGGCAGGAGCCAGCGGCGCGGCTGCCATTTCAGGCGCGCCAGGCAGCGCTGATCGTAGCCGCACGACAAGGCGTCGCCGGCGACTGTGGTGTTGCTGAAGGGGCGTCCGCCGAGACTCTCGAGCAGATGCGAAATCTTCTGCGCCTGGGTGTGCGCCGTCGAGCCGGCGGAGCTGTGGACGAAGATCCGGATCTCTTCTTGATACGCAGCCGGATCCAGCCCCGCGTCGCGGAAGGCCTGTAACATGAAAGTCCGCAGCACCCCGGGCGCTCCCTGGCGCAGGGTCGACAAAGTGCCGTCCCAGTCAATCGCGATGACCTTCGGCAGCGGATCTCCCGCTCTCATCTTCGAGTCTCCTGATCTCATGTAAATCTCCAAATTCTCGTTTCAAAAAAACTTTGCCCAGGTCCCTAGTTCTTCCCTAGTTCTTCCCTGGTTCTTCCCTAGTTCTTCCCTAGTTCTTCCCTAGTTCTTCCCTAGTTGTCTCCCAGTTCAAATTCTCCGGCTGAACAAGGACGGCACGAAGCCGCGGATCTCGTCGAGTCTGGCGCGCGACAAGTCGTGAATCAGCAGGCCGGGGGCATCCTCGAGCTGCGCTTGGACATCGCCCCAGGGATCGATGACGCAGGAGTGTCCGTAGGTGGCGATGCCGGTATCCGGGTGGACACCGCATTGTGCGGCGGCCGCAACGAAACACTGGTTTTCCACGGCGCGGGCCCGCAGCAGCAGGTCCCAATGGGCCCGGCCGGTTTTGCGGGTGAAGGCTGCCGTGTTGAGGATGCAATCGGCGCCGGCGTAGCGGCGCCAGAGCTCGGGGAAGCGCAGGTCGTAGCAGATGGTGAGGCCGAAGCTCCAGCCGCCGAGGTGCAGCAGCAGGGGCGAGCCGTCGCCGAAGGCATAGGTCGCGGTTTCATCGACCTGTTTTTCGCCGGCGAAGAGCTGGAAGAGGTGGGTCTTGCGGTAGATGCCGAGGCTGGCGCCGTTCTTGTCGAAGCACAGCGAGCTGTTGTAAACCTTGCCGTCGCGCAGTTCCGGCACGCCGCCCCAGACCGCTGGCAACTTGTGCTCTTTCGACAAGGCGCCGAGCAGCTGATTCCATTCCGCCGCCGAGCGCGCCGCCGGGGCAATGCCCTCCGGCTTCGCCTGGCAGAGGATGCATTCCGGCAGGACCAGCAGCTGAGCGCCGCGCGCCGCAGCTTCGCCCATCTGGAGCCTGGCCCAATCGAGATTGTCCTGAACCTGGTCGCCCGAGCAGGACTGCGCCAGAGCGAGACGGAAGCTGTTCATGCGGGACTCCTGAGTGAATTTCTGTGCTGGGGAAATGGAGCTGCAAAGCAAGTGAAATCAAGCAGCGAGCTCAGGGGAATGATTCACCGGACCCCCAAAAAACATCTCCCAATGCACGGCAACACCCCTCCGAGTCCATCAAACAGAAAATGCGGCGCGAAGAACTGACGCAGACTGCGTCCGCAACCTAACTGGCGGGGTATTCGAGGGCCCAACTTGGTCGCATCCCCTCCCCTCTTGATTTTTCCCTGCCGGGCTTCAGTTGGAAGTGCCTAATTCCTGTTTAAAAGTCACCGCATGGCGGTCGATGCCAGCACAGTCGGAAGCGCCGCCCCGAGGCCTCGGTCCCCGGAGCGGGAGCATGAGTTGCAGGTTCTGATGTAAGTAGAACAGCCACCCTAAGTAGCCTCATTATTGAGGCGACGATCATGAAAGCAGGCACTCAAGTCAAAGAGAACCTATTTGCCTGATTCTCTGCTCCGCTTACACCACCCCGCAACACCCGAGGATCCCCGATGGATAAATCCACCAACGAGCCCACCCGATGCCCCGTCCTGGGAGCCACGGCTGAGATCCGTCCCACCACTCATCGCGACTGGTGGCCGGAGCAGCTCGATCTCTCCCTCCTGCACCAGAACTCGAGCAAGGGCAACCCCCTCGGTGGCCACTTCGAATAGGCCCATGAATTCGGCAAACTCGAGCTCGAAACGCTGAGGCGCGACATCGTCCAGGTGTTGCGCACGCCCCAGCCCTGGTGGCCCTCCGACTACGGCCACTACGGCCCCTTCATGATCCGCATGGCCTGGCACAGCGCCGGCACCTACCGCACCAGCGACGGCCGCGGTGGCGGCGGCCACGGCGACCAGCGTTTCGCCCCGCTCAACTCGTGGCCCGACAACGCCAACCTCGACAAGGCCCGCCGCCTGCTCTGGCCCATCAAGCAGAAATACGGCCAGACCATTTCCTGGGGCGACTTGATGATCTTCACCGGCAATGTCGCCCTCGAAGACATGAGCTTCACCACCTTCGGCTTCGGCGGCGGTAGAGTCGACGTCTGGGAGCCGCAGCGCGACATCTTCTGGGGCAACGAGAGCGAATGGCTCGCCGACAAGCGCCACGGCAGCGACAACAAGCTCGACCAGCCCCTCGCCGCGGTGCAAATGGGCCTGATCTACGTCAACCCCGAAGGCCCCGACGGCAAGCCCGATCCCCTCGCCGCCGCGGCCCACATCCGCGAAACCTTCAGCCGCATGGCGATGAATGACGAGGAGACCGTCGCCCTGATCGCCGGTGGCCACAGCTTTGGCAAAGCCCACGGCGCTGCCGCCCCCAAAGGTGTCGTCGGCCCCGAGCCAGAAGCGGCGCGCCTCGAAGATCAAGGCCTGGGCTGGATCTCCAGCCACGGCAAAGGCCACAGCGAGGACGCCATCACCTCCGGCCTCGAAGGCGCCTGGACCTCGACGCCCACCCGTTGGTCACACATGTACTTCGCCAACCTCTTCGCTTACGACTGGGAGCTCCACCAGTCTCCCGCCGGCGCCCAGCAGTGGCGGCCGAAAAACGGCGGTGGCGCCAACTCCATTCCCGATGCCCATATCCCCGGCAAGTTCGCCGCCCCGATGATGTTCACCACCGATCTGGCTCTGCGGATGGATCCGGCTTACGAAAAAATCGCCCGGCACTTCCACGACCAGCCCCAGGCCTTCGAGGACGCCTTCGCCCGCGCCTGGTTCAAGCTCACCCACCGCGACATGGGCCCGTCCAAACGCTACCTCGGCGCTCTTGTGCCCAAGGAAAGTCTGATCTGGCAGGATCCCGTCCCCGCCACGACACATCCGCTGATCGACAGCACCGATATCGCCACCCTCAAGCAGAGCCTCCTGGGCGCCGGTCTCAGCCTCCCGCAGTTGGTTTCCACCGCCTGGGCCTCGGCCTCCACTTTCCGCGGCTCCGACAAGCGCGGCGGCGCCAACGGCGCCCGCATCCGCCTCGCGCCACAGAAAGACTGGCCAGTCAACCAGCCGGCTGAATTGGCCAAGGTGCTCCAGACCCTGGAAGGCATCCAAGCCGACTTCAACCGCGGCGCCCCGGGAGGCAGGCAGGTTTCCCTCGCCGACCTCATCGTCCTCGCCGGCTCCGCCGCCATAGAACAGGCCGCCCGCGACGCCGGTACGCCGGTCAAGGTCCCCTTCCGACCCGGACGCGGCGATGCCACCACCGAGATGACCGATGCCGACTCCTTCGCCGTGCTTGAGCCCAAGGTCGACGGCTTCCGAAACTTCGCCGGCCCGGAGGAAACCCGGCCCGAAGCCCGCCTCGTCGATCGCGCTCAACTGCTCACCCTCAGTGCCCCGGAGATGACGGTCCTGCTAGGCGGCCTGCGCGTCCTCGGCGCCAACAGCGGCGAGCCCGGCCTAGGCGTCTTCACCCGGCGTCCCGGCCAGCTCAGCAACGACTGGTTCGTCAACCTCCTCGACATGACAACGGCTTGGCAGCAGCACGCCCCTGGAATCTACCAGGGAAGAGATCGGCTCAGCGGCGAGCTGAAGTGGACCGGCTCCCCGGTCGACCTCGTCTTCGGCGCTAATTCGCAGCTGCGCGCCCTCGTCGAGGTCTATGCCAGCGGAAAGGATGGCCAGGACCGATTCCTCGCCGACTTTGTCGCCGCCTGGACCAAAGTGATGGAGCTCGATCGCTTCGACCTGCACAGCTGATCCCGGCCACCCTGGGTAGCTGCCACTAGGCAACCAGGCTTTCAAGCGGAGATCGACTTCCGCGGCGTCATGGCCCCCTGAGGCGACAAAACCAACTTGCAACCAAGCATTAAAGAGTCGCAGAAGAAACCGGCCAGAGGCGAGATGAAGGGCAAAAATTAAGATTCAAGTTAACAGCCACAACACTTTGTCATTTGCAGAAGACCCTATAGATTTGGCCCAATTTCTCCGGAGGAATCCGTGCGCTTTCAATGTGAACACTGCAGCGGCATCATTGCCATCGACGACAGCGACCTCGGCCAATACGTTGGCTGCGGTCACTGTGACCAGCCCGTACAAGTCCCGGCCGAACGCTTCGGCCCCAGCGTCGTCATCAACGACTACATCATCGAGAAGCTCCTCGGCAAAGGCGGCATGGGTGTGGTCTACAAGGCCTACCAGATGTCCCTCGACCGTACCGTGGCTTTGAAAATCATGACCATCTCAAGCGAGCAGAACCAGGCGGCAATCACCGACTTCATCCGTGAAGCCCGCGCCGCCGCCCGCGTCAACCACCCCAACATCGTCCAAGCCTACGCCGTCGGCCAGGAAGAGGGTGTCTACTTCCTCGCCATGGAAATGGTCGAGGGCATGACCATGAAACAGCTGCTCGACGCCAATAACAAATTGCCGCTCGAACTCTGCCTCGACATCACCCGTCAAGTCGCCGAAGCTCTGGGTCACGCCTGGTCCGAGCAGAAACTGGTGCACCGCGACATCAAGCCCGACAACATCATGATCGTCGGCGATACCTGCGTCGCCAAGCTGATGGACCTGGGTCTCTCCCGCTTCGCCAATGACATCCTCGCCGGCAACGATGAAAGCGACGAGATCATGGGCACGCCGCAATACATCTCCCCCGAACAGCTGGTCGGCTCGGCGATGGACTTCCGCGGTGACCAGTACTCCCTCGGCGCCACCCTCTACCACTGCCTCACCGGCGAATTTCCCTTCAACGGCCGCAACGCCGCCGACATCGCTCGCAAGCACCTGCAGGACCCCCTGCCGCCGCCCACCGTGCACGATGCCTCGATCCCCGAATCGGTCTGCCGCCTCCTCACCAAGATGATGGCCAAGCACCCTGACGACCGCTTCCCCGACGCCGCCTCGCTGGCCCGCGAAATCGACACCATCAAGAAGAACCTCACCTCTTCGGGCGGCCAGGTCGGCAAAACCGGCTCCGGCCGCATCGTCTTCACCGCCCCCAAGAAGCAGAGTGCCGGCAAATCCTCCAACGGCCCCGAAAAAGAATTCGTCGCCCATAAGACAAACCAAAAGCCGGAAGCCAAGGCCAACCATCGCCCGAGCTCGAAAAGCTCGGGATCGAATCCGCCCGCCTCCAAAGCCACCGGCATGCACAAGGCCAGCGCCGCGACCGGACTGCGCCCTTCCGCTACCCGCGCCCAGGAGCAAGGGCCCAACTGGGGACTTATCGGCATGATCGGCATGATCATCCTCGGCATCGTCATCGGCGCCATCGCCGCGATGGTCTCCAAGGGCTGACGGACGAATGAAGATCCTCCACTTTTCGGACATCCACGAAGGTGATTGGCCCCGGTTCCTCGGGGCCTTTTTTGACAAGCGGTGGATCGGCGCCTTCAATTACATGCTGCGCCGCCGCAGCCACCACCATTGGTCTTACCTCGATCGCGCCCTCGAGATCTGCCGCCAGGAAAAACCCGACCTCGTCCTCTGCACCGGCGACCTCACCTCCTGCTCCGACCCGCACGAATTCGCCAAGGCCCGGCAACGCCTCGCCCCCTTCGTCAATAGCCCCGATTTCGACTTCCTCTGCATCCCCGGCAACCACGACCGCTACACCTCGCTCCCCGCCGCCCAAAAAGCCTGCGACGACTTCCTCCTCTGGGCCAACAAAGGCCGCCTCCAAGCCGGCCCGACACCCCAGAAAATCGACTTCCCCGGACTACGCCTCATCCTCCTCGACGTCTGCCGTCCCTCGTGGCTCAATTCCGCCGGACGATTAAGCCCCGAAAACGCCGCTCTGGCACTTGATCTCGCCCGCCAGGGACGTGAACTCGGCCTCGCCCCCGTCAGTGCCCAGCACTACCCTTTACGCAACGCCCTCGGCCAGCCCCTAGCCCCCCGCCGCGCCCTCCACGGCGCCGAAGCCCTCGCCGCTGGACTCGACTCCGGACTCCTCCTTGCCAGCCTCTGCGGACACGTCCACCATCCCTTCTTCCGCACCGAAAGCTCCGGCTCCCACGAAATCTGCGCCGGCTCACTCACACAATTCGGCCAGCTCGCCCGCATCGAAATCGATCAGGGCCTCCTCCGTCACTCCTGGATCGACGCGACTCATAACCTAAAAACCGCAGCAGCCCAGGACCTTCCGAGACCCCTTCAGGGTCATAAATCATAACTCATTCCAACCCAGGGTGTCGCTTAACCCTGGGCTAAAATCTGAAACCCCTTTGGGGTCAAGCTGCAGTGGAGCTCAAACAAGTTCGACAGCGGTTTTCAGGCTTAATTCTTAATTCTTAATTCTTAATTCTTAACTGCTCAAGGATCTCCCATGAAACCCTTCACCCTGCTCCTCGGCGCTCAGGCTCCTGACTTCTCCCTCGCCGCCACCGACGGCCGCCGCGTCAGCCTCGCTGATTTCCCCGCGCCGATTCTCGTTGTCTTCTTCACCTGCAACCACTGCCCCTTCGTCACCGGCAGCGATGAAGTCACACGTCGCACGGTCGACAGCTTTCGTCCCCGCGGTGTCGACTTCCTCGCCATCAACTCCAACTCCGTCGCGACCTACGCCGAAGACTCCTGGGAGCACATGGTCCGCCGCATGGCCGAGCACAAATTCCCCTGGACCTACGCCCACGACTCGACGCAATCCGTCGCCTTGGCCTACGGTGCCTTGCGGACTCCGCACTTCTTCGTCTTCGACACCCAGCGCCGCCTCGTCTATACCGGTCGCGGCGTCGACTCCCCCCGCGATGCCTCTCGGATCAGGGTCAACGACCTCGACCGCGCCCTCAGCGAACTCCTCGCCGGTAAAACCCCCAGCGTCCCCATGACCAACCCCATCGGCTGCAACGTCAAATGGAACGGCCAAAACGCCCATTGGATGCCCCCCGAAGCCTGCGACTTGGTCTGAGTGCAACAGTTTAAAGTTTAAGGTTTAAAGTTTAAAGTTGGGGCAGCAGTGATGAAATCCCTTGAATATGACTCACCAGAATCTGCATGCAATGGCCTTCGTTTCGTTCAACCTTAAACTTTAAACCTTAAACTTTAAACTTTAAACTGAGTCCTTCCCATGATTCTCCTCGGCATTGAATCCAGTTGTGACGACACCTCCATCGCCCTTGTCGAAGACGGCAAGCGGGTGCTGTCGAGCATCGTCTCGTCGCAGATCGACATCCACAAGCTTTATGGCGGCGTGGTGCCGGAGCTGGCGGCGCGGGAGCATCTGGTCAATCTGCGCCACACCTATCAGGCCTGCCTTGCGGAGGCCAAGATCGACACCGCGTCGATTGATGCGGTTGCGGTCACCGCATTTCCCGGCCTGCTGCCGGCCTTGCTGGTCGGCACCAGCTTTGCCAACGGCGTCGGCGCCGCCCTCGGTGTCCCGGTCCTCGGCGTCCACCACCTCGTCGCCCACGTCTGCGCCGTCTTTCTCGACCACAACGACCTGGCCGAAGACCGCTCTCGTTTCCCCATCCTCGCCCTGCTGGTTTCCGGCGGCCACAGCCAGCTGATGAAGATCGACTGGGACGGCTCGATCACCATCCTCGGCCGCACTCTCGATGATGCCGCCGGCGAGGCCTTCGACAAGGCCGCGAAAGCCCTCGGTCTGCCCTATCCCGGCGGCCCGATCGTCGACCGCCTTGCCAAGACCGGAAACCCCGAGTTCATCAAGTTCCCCCGCGCCCGTCTCGACCGCGATAAACATCGCTTCGACTTCTCTTTCTCCGGCCTCAAGACCTCGATGCTCAACCAGATCAAAGGCCGCACGATTGCCGATGACGAATTGCCCGATCTGCTCGCCTCTTATCAGGCCGCCATTGTCGATGCCCTGGTCGACAAGACTCTCGATGCCGCCCGTTATTGCGGAGCCCGCAGCCTCGCTCTCTGCGGCGGCGTCGCCTGCAATTCTTCCTTGCGGGCCCATCTCGGCGCCGGCGCCGACAAGATGGGACTCAAGCTCCACCTCGCCAGCCCGAAACACTGCACTGACAACGGCGCCATGATCGCCGGCCTCGGCTGGTACCAATTGCGCGCCGCCGGCCCCAATCCGAGCCGCTTCGTCGAAGCCAGCGCCAGCGCGCCAGGCGAGCTGCGCATTCCCTTCCTCAGGTGAAGATGCCGAGCTCCAACGCCGCTTTCTCTTGCGCCCCTGCCAAGGAAGCGCCCAAGCACCAACCTGCCGCCAGATAGGCCGCCGTGGTGTTGAGCAGGTCGTAATTCGGCGACAACTCGTGCACCAGGTGTTCGGGATAACAGGCGCTTTTGCCGCCTTTGGGAAGGAATTGATCCCTACGCAGAGACAAGAACCCCGCCGGCATCGGCGGGGCTCTTGTCAGTCAGTGCAGTGCAAGTGCGCTGAACTTATATTAGGACTTGCATACGAAAATCGGAATTCCTAAGAATTAAGAATGCCCAGCCAAATTATCGGTAGCATCGGTGTCAGCGCTAGGCACGGTCAATCTCAGCGCTTGCTCAGATGAACGGCGCTGCCCTTCTTGTTCGAGACGATGATGTCGGGAATGCCGTCGCCATTGAGATCCGTCGCTTCGACTTGGGTGCCGACGCCGGAATTGTCGTCGATCAGGTGGGGGATGAATTGCACGCCATCGGCGCCGCGTTTGAGCTCAAACCAGTAGATCACGGCGGGGTTATTGGGCTCGACATCGCCCTTGGAACCGTGGGCCCACCAGCGCTTGCCGGTGACTAGATCCTTGAGGCCGTCGCCATTGATGTCGACAAGGGCCATGGCGTGCAACTGGCTGATCCGCAAATCGGGCGATTTCAGGTCGGGCTTGGGATCGAGGATGACATGGCGCTGCCAAGTGATGGCGCCCTTGTCATCGCGTTGTTGCTTCCACCACAGCAGGCCGTAATGGTGGCAATGCCAAGAGCAGAGCAGATCGTTTTTGCCGTCGCCGTCGACGTCGTAGACGTACATCTGAGCTGCGCCTTCCGCAAAGGCAAATTCGTGGAAGATCCAGAAGCCGTCAGCGGCAGGAGTGGCGGGCTGTTCCCACCAACCGTTGGACTCGATCAGGTCGATGCGGCCATCTCCGTTGACGTCGCCGGCACCGATACCGTGGGTAAATCTGTGGTAGTCCTTCTTGGGCGAGACGGGGTGGAACTGCCAGACCTGGTCGGGCTTAGCAAGATCGTAGGTGGCGTAGCCCATCTGGCCGCCGGTGTTGAAAAGCAGGTCGGGGCGGCCGTCGCCGTTCATGTCGACCATTTGCGGCGACTCGTTGTCGGTGACCGGGAAGGCAAGGTGAGACTTCCATTCGCCGCCGTTTTTGCCGGGGTTGGCGCACCAGTAAGTCTCTCTGCCAGGGAACGGCATGTAGAGGATGTCGGGGAAGCCGTCGCCGTTGAAATCGCCGGTGTAGGTGAGGAAATTATCGGAGTATTCCTCGGGTTTGAAGCTTTGCGGTTTGCGCACTTCATGGCGGACTGAGAAGGCCGGGCCTTCGAACCACCAAGGGCCGGCGACGACATCGGGCTTGCCGTCCTGATTGAAGTCGGCGAAGCAGGCGCCTTCGGCCCGGAACTCCGGATCAAGCACTTTTTTCTCATAGCCGGAGGGGCGGTTTTCGGCGTGGACGTAAGCGCTCAGTGCGCAGAAGAGAGCGAGGGGGAGGAGGTGTTTCATCGGCAATCCTTTTTTTGGCTTGAGGAACAATGCCACCGCGTCGCCGCAGCGTGGTGAGAAAATCAGATCTCGAAAAAGCAATGGCACTACTATGATGCTGACACGATCCTTAAGTACCACGGAAAACTTGAGAATTCACAGCAAACTTTGGAATAATCACGGAAATATTTTTCTCCTCATTTAAAGATCGACGGTCTCTATCTCCTTCCACCTGGCACTCCACGCTGGTTTGGGTATTCCTAGTTCCTAGTGTCCTGTCAACCCATAAACGCAAAAGACAGCTGTGGGCGGCGCTTGATCCGGGTTTTCAGAAATCGTTGGCCATGGGCTTGCGGAAAGCACCGAATCAGGTGCATTTTATGACAGGGGCATAAAGCCCAAAGGAAGGTGCTCCATGTTCGTCATCCGCCCCTCCCGCAGCAGCGACCTTGACGCCTTGTACAAACTTGCCTGCAAGGCCGGTGCTGGGCTGACCACCCTGCCTGCCGACCGAGAGCTTCTGGCGGAAAAGCTGCAGCAATCGCTCAAGACCTTCAGTTATCCACCCAAAAGGCCCTCGGGCGAGAGTTTCCTCTTCGTCCTCGAGGACATGCGCAGCGGCGAGGCCCGCGGCACCTCGGCCTGCTACACCAAGGTCGGCGGCTTTCAGCCCTTCTGGACCTACGAAGTGAAGAGCCAGAAGCTGCAGTCGCAGCAGCTCGGGGTCGAAAACCAGATCCAGTATCTGCAGGTCAAGCGCGAGCACGACGGCCCCTCGGAAATCGGCACGCTTTTCCTCGATCCCGACCTGCGCGGCAGCTGGTGTGGCCGCCTCCTGTCGCTGATCCGCTTCGTCTTCATGGCGCAGTTCCGCAACTGCTTTGAAAACGAAGTGCTGGCGGAGCTCCGCGGCCGCATCGACATCAACGGCCGCAGCCCCTTCTGGGACAGCGTCGGCGCCCATTTCTTCGGCTGCGAATTCGCCAAGGCCGATGCCCTTACCTGCGTCAACAAACAGTTCATCGACGAGCTCTTCCCTAAGCACCCGCTCTACGTGCCCCTGCTGCCGCGCGGCGCCCAGGTGGTGATCGGCATGGTGCACGACGATTCGCGCCCGGCGATGCGCCTGCTCGAGTCCGAGGGCTTCAAGGTGATTCCCGAGGTCGACATCTTCGAAGGTGGCCCAATCGTCAAGGCCAAGACCGACGACATCCGCTGCATCCGCGACAGCCGGGTGCGCAATCTCCTCAGCCTGCTCAGTCCGATCGAGGAGCAGAGCCTCGAAGCGGCGCAAGCGCCCCTGAACATCGTCGCCTGCGGCGCCGAGCCGTCGCAGTTCCGCGCCATCGTCACCAGCCTGGTCGAAGACGACGAGGGACTGCGCCTGCCTCTGTGGGCCTGCGAAGCCCTCAGCGTCCGCCCCGGTGACCTCCTGCGCTTCGTCAGCCTGCGGCAGGAAGCGAAGAGATAGGATCAGCCCTCGACCTGGAAGATCTCGAGGCGTCCGCTGCTGCGCAGGAAGAGGCGGGTGAGCGGCGTGTCGCCATGACCGTTCAACGCCTGGCGGACATGTTCGGCTTTAGCCGAATCGTCGGAGCCTTTGAAGATGACGAAGAGGTGCTTGGCGGCGGCGAGGCTGCCGAGAGTCCAGGACCAGCGTTCCTTGGGTTCGTAGGAGGCGGTGGCGCGGACAATCCATGCGCCGGGCTTGCTGTCCTTGTCGAGCTGCGGCTGGCCGGGGAAGAGCGAGGCGACATGGCCGTCGTCGCCGAAGCCGAGGAGGAGATTCTGCAATTGCGGCAGGCCGGTGCCGGCGCAGGCATGCATGTAGGCGTGAGCAGCGGCGGCATCGTCGGAAAAGGGCATCGGGATCATCGTGTCACCGGCGAGGGCATCGACAACGGCGCCGAAGTTGTTGCCGGGGTCCTTGGCGGGGACGAGACGTTCGTCGATCCAGGTCCAGACCAGGCCGGCGGCGAGCTCGCGGCGACGGCTGGCGAGGGCCTTCATCAAGGGCGGGAAAGTGCTGCCACCGGAGAGTCCGCAGAGGCCAGGAGCGAGGCGCGGCGCCAGGAGCGAGGCCAGCTCGTCGAAAGTTTTTACCTTGTGGTGCGGAACAGTGTCGGCAAAATGCTGTCTCATTTTCATGATTCTCCCTTGGACAAAGCGTCGGTTTTCGCGTAGATTTCCAAGCGCAATCTAACACAAGGACAACAATATGACTCCCATTTTTGCCATCTTTGGTCTCGGCACCACCGAAATCATCCTGATCTGCATCGTCGTTCTGGTCCTTTTCGGCGCCAAGAAAATTCCCGAATTCGCCCGCAGCCTCGGCAAGGCCAAGCGTGAGTTCACCGAAGCCTCGAGTGAATTCAACAACGCCATGCACGAAGAAGCCAACAAGCCGAAACCAACGGCTCAGAAGATCGCACCTCCCGCCGGTGATGACGGCCTCAAGGCTGACGCTCCGGTCCGCAAGGAAGAAAAACACTGAAGCACTGAAGCAACATGTCGCGTGACTTCAATCAGCTGAGCGGCTCTGAAGGGCCCTCAGCTTCTTCGTCCCAGGAACCAGGTAAAGACGAGTCCCTCAAGGAAATGGGGCTCCTTGATCACTTGGAAGAGCTTCGTGACCGTGTCACTCGCACTGCCATCGTCTGGCTTATCTGCGCTATTCCCTGCTGCGTCTACTCGCTCGAGATCATCGACTGGCTGATGCGGATGAACAAGGTCACTTACGTCCAGGCCATCGCTCCTGCTGAGATTTTCACCCAGCAATTGTGGATCGGCGCCACCTTCGGCGCCGCCGTCGCCCTCCCCTACATCATCGGTCAGGTCTGGGGCTTCGTCGCTCCCGCTTTGTACAGCAAAGAGCGCGGCTACGCGAAGTGGACCTTGGTGGTCTCCTACATCCTCTTCATTTGCGGCGCCGCTTTCGCGCTATTCATCATCATGCCGACGGCGATGGACTACTTTGCGTCTCTGCAAACCGATAAAATCCGCTACCAGCCGCAACTGCAGAAATACGTCGACTTCACCTTGTTGATGGCCTGCGGCGTCGGCCTGCTCGCCCAGCTCCCGGTTTTGGTTGTCCTCGGCAACGCCCTCGGCCTTTTCAGTCGCGAAGCAGTCGCCTCGCGTCGCCGTTATGTCATCGTCGGCATCTTCATTTGCGCAGGCATCCTGACGCCGAGCCCGGACGTCTTGTCGCAGTGTCTGGTCGCCTGTCCGACCTACATCATTTTCGAACTGAGTCTGCTGGTCTGCAAATTGATTGAATGGCGCAAGGCAGGGGTATCGAAGGGCACCATCCTGCTCCGCGGACTCGCCGGTCTGATCCTCGTCCTCGGCATTATCGCCGCCGTCCTGTATTTCGCCAAGTATCTGATGGAGCGGGAAAAAGCCAAGGGACCGCAGGCGCTGGTCGAGAACCCGGCTGATGTCAGTCAATATCTCAAACTGCTGGGCAGTGATGAAGGCGAAAGCAAGATCGCCGAGGCCCTGGACAAGGAGGGGCTGCCGGAAGAGCAGCGCCTCGGCGCCGCCCGCGCCCTGGTCAGCGCCTTGCGCCAGAATCAGCCCTTGAAAGAGACGACCCTGAAGGCGCTGGTGCAATATTCTCTGCGCCCCTCGTTGACCCTGCTCGGCAACATGCAGGAGCGCCGCATCGATTTCGCGCTTGATGAAAAAGTCGCCCTGCCCTTCGACCTGGAGCTGCAGTGGGTGCTTGCCGTCGACGATCGCGAATTCCTCTGGCCCGATGCCGAGACCCATTTCCGCGCCGGCCCCATGGAAGGTCGTGGACCCGCCAGCGTCATCCGACCCGAAGTGATGAAGGCCATGCCGATCCTGGCGGCCGCCTTGAAAAAACCGTCGATGAGCGGTTCGCGCAAACTGGTTTTGAAGCTGAAACCGGTGAAGGCGATCGACCTCAAGGGCCAGGCGGCGGCATGGATGCCGGAACTCATCTCCCTGCCGGTGGAACTGCCGCCCTGAACGTCGCGTCTTGCGACATCCGCAAGCTTTGTCGAAGTCCCCGCCTTCCCCGGCGGGGATTTTTTGTGCTTGACGCCACGTTGAAGAAGGAGGGAGAAGCCGGCTGGCTCGACTTGTGGCATGAAAGCTGAGTTGATCCCCAATGACAACTGGAGGCCTGCCGTGAAGATTGATCCTGTTCAAGCCACCCTGCATGGGCTGGTGCAGACATTCGAGAAAATGCTGCAGGATACGCCGGCACCAGATGGAGCTGTCGATGTCCGAAGCGGCTCTTTCTATGTCGAAGACACCACCGCCATCATCCCCTTGGTTGGCACGGCTCGCGGCGCGATGCTGGTGTCGATGCCCGATCAGGTCGCCTGCATGGCCTACGCCGCCTTCACCGGCTGCGATTGCGCCCATGTCGACGACGACGTCCTGGACGGCCTGAAGGAGATCGTCAACATCGCCGCCGGCGCGGCGGCGGCACGGATGGTTCCCTACAAGGTCGGCCTAGGTCTGCCGACCGTCATGTCCGGCCAGAAGCAACGCCTGCTCGGCAATCCGTCCGCCCCTTGGCATTTTGTCCCCATGAAGTCGAAAAAATTCGGCAATTTTTGGATTGCCATCACCCTTGAGGAGGTCTGACCATGAGAGTTCTCTTAATCGACGATTCCAGCACCATGCGGAAAATCCAGAAGAAATCCCTCATTGAGATCGGCATTGAGGATATCACCGAGGCGGAGAACGGCCGCATCGGACTGGAGAAGCTTCAAGCCGACGGCTACAAGTTCACTTTTGTCATGTGCGACATCAACATGCCGGAGATGAGCGGCATCGAGCTGCTCAAGGCAGTGCGCGCCGATCCCAATTCAAACAAGATTCCGATCATCATGTGCACATCGGTGGCGGACAAGGAAGTGGTGCTCGACTGCATCAAATCCGGTGCCAACAACTACATCGTCAAACCCTTCTCCTCCGACGACCTGAAGAAGAAGGTCCAGGCGCTCGGCTTGATGACCTGAATCTCCTCCGGACTTTCTCCACCGCCTGGGAGCCACAACTCCCGGGCTTGTCCATTTCCCCGCCGGAGAGGATCTTGCAGAGACTTTTTACGGCGGCACTTGCCCTTCCGCCTCCATCCGGCTAGATTGATGGGATCATACTAGGAGTCTTCTTATGCAAAAGCTGACCATTTTCACTACCGGCGGAACCATCGACAAGGTGTATTTCGACAAGAACTCGGAATACGAGGTCGGCTCGCCCACCATCGAGAAGCTCCTCGCCAAGTACAACGTCTATTTCCACTACGACATCCAGACTCTCTTCCACAAGGACTCTCTGGATCTCACTGACATCGACCGCGAAGAGATCATCCGCCGCGTCCGCGACTGCGCCGACAAGCGCTGCCTCGTCACTCATGGCACCGACACCATGGCGATCACCGCCCGGGCCTTGGCCAATGCCAACATCGAAGGCAAGGTCATCGTCCTCACCGGCGCCATCCTTCCCGCCTCGTTCAAAGAGACCGACGCCGAATTCAACATCGGCACCGCTTTTGGCGCTTTGTTCTCGGCCCAGCCCGGCGTCTACATCGCCATGAACGGCTTCATCTACCCTTGGGACAACGTCTACAAGGACCACCTCGCGCAGCAGTTCAAGGAGCTGCGACCCGGTGGCCGCTGAAGCTCAATCCGCCTCACCCGAGAACGGCGCGCCGCAAGACTGGTGCGCCGAACTTGTGACTGTGATGGCCCGCCTGCGTTCCCCCGGCGGCTGCGCCTGGGACCTCGAACAGACGCACAGCACCCTCAAGCAATATCTCGCCGAGGAATGCGCCGAAGTCTGTGACGCCATCGACCTCGCCGATGATCCGAACCTGTGCGAAGAGCTCGGCGACGTCCTGATGAACGTCGTCTTCCACGCCCGCATCGCGGAGGAGCGCAAGAGCTTCAGCTTCCAGGACGTTGCCCGCTCGATCACCGAGAAGATGATCCGCCGCCACCCCCACGTCTTCGGCGATGCCGCCTGCCAAACGGCAGGCGACGTCGAGGTGCAGTGGGAAGTGATCAAGGCGGCTGAGAAAGCCGACAAGGGCCCGAAATCAGTGCTCGACGGCGTCCCTTCGTCCCTCTCGGCCCTGCGCAAATCGCAAAAGCTCCAGCGCAAGGCGGCGAAAGTCGGCTTCGACTGGCCCGATGCGGCCGGCCCGATGGCCAAGATACACGAAGAGACCGCCGAGCTCGCCGAGGTTTTGAGCGACAAGGAAAAGGCCGCCGCCGAACTGGGCGATCTGCTCTTTTCCGTCGTCAACCTCGCCCGCAAGCTCGGCCTTGAAGCCGACGATTGCCTCGCCGCGGCGAACGCCAAATTCGAGCGTCGCTTCCGCCATGTCGAAACGGCCGCCGCCGCCGCCGGGCAGGAGATGAAGGATCTCGACCTTGCCGCGATGGATCGCCATTGGGACGAGGCGAAGCGCCTCGGCCTGTGAACATCATCCGCTTTGAATTGCGTCCGGGGCCCTTGCTCCGGGCGTTTTTGCGCCTAGGGTTGGGCCTGTAATCCGGGGATCCCACATGATTTTACGCCGCCTCGCCCTTTTGCTTCTCTGCATGATGACTGCGGCATCCTGCTCCAGCATCAGCGATCAGACCCAGGATGCCATCGGCAGTTTCCTGCCTTTCATCGGCCCGTCGAAGAGCCGGATCAGCGAGGGCCTGCGCGCCGGACTGGAGCTGGGCGCGGTGGAGGCGGTCGACCGCTTGTCGGCAGCGAGCAGCTTCTCGCTCGGCTCGGCCAATCGCATGCCGATTCCGGCGGAGCTGAAAATGCTGTCGGCGACGATGAAGCGCCTGAAGCGCGACACCGAGATCAGCACCCTCGAAGACAAGCTCAACGACGCAGCCCGAGCTTCTTGTGCGGATGCGCTAGGCGTCTTCCGGGCTTCTATTGCGGAGCTGAATTTTGATCAGCCCAAGCAGGTTTTGCATGGTCAAGGTGGGGCCGCCACGGACGTGCTGCGGGGACGGGAGGCGGAGCTGGTTCTGGCCTTGCTGCCCCTGGTGCGCAGCCGGATGGAGGAAGTCGGAGCGGCTCGGGCGGGGGAGAATCTGATTCAGAGCTATCGCGCCATTCCCTTTGCCCGTCCGCTCAGCTGCGATTTCGACAAAACCGTGGCGGAGACTTGTGTATCTCGCATTCTGACCGAGATCAGTGAATTCGAAGGGAAGTTGCGCAATCAGCCGGCTCGACGCAACAGCGAAGTGCTGCGCCAGGTCTTTGCCGAGCAGGATGATGAGTAAGCGCAATCAGTCTTCTTCTTCGGTGCCCTCTCTGCGGGCGTAGAAGGGGTAACGGGCGGCGACTTCGGCGGAGGCGTCGGTCGGGATCAGGTGCCAGCGCTTGTAGAGCCAGATCCATTCTTCCGGATGCTGGCGGATGAAGGTCGACATGATGTCGGAGAAGTTTTGCGACAAGGTGCCGTCATCGGTAGCATTTTCGGGTGCCGGCAAGGGGATGTATTCGACCATGAAGCCCGCGGGAGTGCGGCGGATGGGGAAGAGGCCGATGTGGCAATTAAATCGGCGGGCGAAAGTGGCCGGGGTGCGCGACATGGTCGCCGGCAGGCCGAGGAAGTCGACGAAGAGGCCGCCTTGCTCGATCTTGGTATTCTGGTCGACCAGCATGCCGATGCCGCCGCCGGCCTTGAGGGTTTTGAGAAAATCCCGGACGGCGCCCTTTTCATGGGTGATCTGGATGCCGGCGAAAGTTCGACCGGCGGTGACCAAGCGCTCGATGCCGGCGGCTTTGAAGCGCCGGGCAATCAGAGTGACGGGGGGCGGCAGGTAACGGCCAGCGATGATCGCCGCCATCTCCCAGTTACCGCTATGCATGGTGAACAGCATGGAGGGGCGATTCGGGGCTTTCGAATTGATGAAACTCAGCATTTCCGGGGAGACGAAGAGGTGTCGGTCGAGGCGTTTCTGGTTGCAATGGAACCAAAGGAATTCGAGCACGGTGGTGGCAAGACTGGCGGTCGAGGCGAGGCCGATGCGGCGGTGCCAGTCCCGGTCCTTTTCCGGAAAGACCATCTGCAGATTGGCGAGGATGACGCGGCGGCAGGAGGGAGTCCAGAAAATGATTTGGCCGATGAAGCCGCCGAGTCGACGCACCCAGCTCAGGGGCAGCGGCAGGATGCAGAAGCGGAGCAGGTGGATGCCGAAGCTGTGGAAGGGCTGCGTCAGGCGACGCCGGAGTCTTTTGAGTGTCACAGGGAAGGTCTTCCAGGTTTTTTCAGTCTCGCACTCTAGTACGCCGAGCGAGAAACGCCCGCCCGAGCGAGGACGGCCGGAATAACTTGCCGACAAGGGCTTGACGGAAGGAGAAGCCGCGGCATTTTACGCGGCCCGCCTTGCCTCCGCAAGGCGGCAGTCATCCTTAATCAGAACGTAATCAAGGCATACACATGGCCCACACCAGCTCGGCGAAGCGCCACGTCCGTTCGGACGAAAAGCGCCGTGCCCGCAACCGCTCCAACAAGAGCGCCTGCGCCACCCAAGAGAAGAAATTCATCAAGCTGATCGCCGACGGCAAGCTTGACGAAGCCAAAATCCAGCTCCAAGTCGTTTTCTCCCAGTTTGACAAGAATGCCAAGAAAGGCGTCTTCAAAACTGAGAAAGCCGACCGCAAGAAATCGCGCCTCGCTCTGCAGCTCAACAAAGCTGCCGCTTCGAAAGCCTGATTTCCGGATCTACACACCCCAACCCCCCGCTGCTTGCGCTCTTGAACGAGCGAATTAAAGCATCGAAAAAAAGCTAACCCCACAAGGCCCCACGATGGGAATCACCATCCACGACCTGCTTGAAGCCGGCGTACACTTCGGTCACCAGACCCGCCGCTGGAACCCCAAGATGAAATCCTACATCTTCGGCAACCGCAACGGCATCCACATTTTCGACCTCGGCAAGACCATGGTCGGCCTGAATAACGCCTGCAAATTCCTCTACGAGAAAGTCGCCAAAGGCGGCGATGTCCTCTGGGTCGGCACCAAGCGCCAGGCTCAAGAGCTCGTCAAAGACGCCGCCGAGCGCTCTGGCCAGCACGCCATCACTCAGCGCTGGATGGGCGGCACGCTCACCAACATTGAAACCATCCGCAAGAGCGTTGCCAAGCTCAGCAAATTCCGCAAATGGGAAGAAGACGGCACCCTCGCCGCGATGAAGAAGAAAGAAGCCGGCCGCATCCGTCGTGAAGCAGTCAAACTCGAATCTTCGATCTCCGGCATCATGGGCATGGGTCGCATCCCCTCCTGCATCGTCGTCATCGACACCGTCAAGGAACACCTCGCGATCAAGGAAGCCAACGCTCTCGGCATCCCGGTCATCGCCATCCTCGACACCAACTCCGACCCCGACCTGGTCCAATACGGCGTCCCCGGCAACGATGACGCTGTCCGTTCGCTCCAAGTTCTGATCGGCCAGCTGTCCGAAGCCTGCTACATGGGCAAGGGCATCTCCGATAAGCACAACGAAGAACGCAAAGCCACCCGCGCAAAAGACGACGGCGAGCGCAAAGCTCGCAGCGACAAGAGCGAGCAAGCTCCCCGTGGCGAACGCCGTGAACGCGCTCCCGCTGGCGACCGTGCTCCCCGCGCTCCCGCCGGTGACCGTGCTCCCCGCGCCCCCGCCGGTGACCGCGCTCCCCGCGCCCCCGCTGGTGACCGTGCTCCCCGCGCCGCCAAGACTGGCGAAGCCAAAGCCGAGTAATCCTCGGTCCACAGCCCGCTGATCCGCGCCACGAGGTGCTGCCCCGGCAGCACCTCGTTTTCAAGTGCAAAGCCCACTTCCCCAATCCCCTTCAGGAAAACCACCATGTCCTACACCGTCACCTCCGCCGATATCGCCAAGCTCCGCGAAATGACCAACTGCGGCCTGCTCGACTGCAAAAAAGCCCTCACCGAAAAAGGCGGCAACTTCGATGAAGCCGCCGACCACCTCCGCAAACAGGGTCTCGCCAAAGCCGCCAAAAAAGCCGACCGCGAAGCCAAAGAAGGCATGATCGCCCTCAGCTCCAACGGCAAGACCGGCAGCCTTATCCAGATCTCCTGCGAAACCGACTTCGTCGCCAATAACGATCGCTTCCAGGCCATCCTCAAGTCCTTCGCCGCCGACGTCGCCGCCCTCGCCGCCAACGGCGATGTCACCGAGTCCTTCGGTGCCAGCAAGGCTGAAGAACTCATCCCGATGATCCACACCATCGGCGAAAACATGAAAGTCGTCGTCGCCGCCAAGTGGGAAGCCGGCGCCAATTGCTCCATCGGTTCCTATCTCCACGGCAACAGCAAAGTCGGCGTCCTGGTCGAAGTCGAAGGCGAAGTCGCCCCCGAGACCCTGAAAGCCCTCGGCATGCACATCGCCGCCTACAAGCCCAGCTACCTCTGCCCCGCCTGCATCCCCGAAGCCGACACCGCCCGTGAAAAGGAAGTCCAGGCCGAGAAGACCAAGGGCAAGCCCGAAGCCATGGTCGCCAAGATCCTCGAAGGCGCCCTCAACAAGTGGCACTCCGACGTCTGCCTGGTCAAGCAAGCTTGGATCCATGACGACAAGATCACCGTCGAGAAAGCCCTCGGCAAAGCCAAGATCACACGCTTCCTTCTCGCCAAGGTCGGTTGATTTCAGAAACGCCCCCGGAACCGCAAGGATCCGGGGGCGGATTTCAAAGTTCTAGGTTTAAAGTTTAATGTTTGAGCGTCGAGACGCAAAATTCCAGATCCATGAAGCCCTCTCGCTTGGATCTTGAATTTTGAATCTTGAATCTTGAATCCAAAGGAACCCCCATGTCCAAGCCCGTCTATAAACGCGTCCTCCTCAAGCTCAGCGGCGAAACCCTCAAAGACGGCGATAACCCGATCTCGCCCGACATCGTCCATGAAATGGCTTTGTCGATCAAGGAAATCGTCGACCTCGGCGTCGAAGTCGCCCTCGTCATCGGCGGCGGCAACATCTTCCGCGGCCTCGCCGCCTCGCGCAAGGGCATGGACCGCGCCACCGCCGACTACATGGGCATGCTCGCCACCTGCATCAACGCCCTCGCCCTCCAGGACGGCCTCGAAAGCCTCGGCGTCCCCACCCGCGTCCAGTCCGCCATCGCCATGCAGTCGATCTGCGAACCCTACATCCGCCGCAAGGCCGTCCGCCACTTCGAAAAAGGCCGCGTCGTCATCTTCGCCGCCGGCACCGGCTCGCCCTTCTTCTCGACCGACACCACCGCCGCCCTGCGCGCCGTCGAAGCCGAATGTGAAGTCGTTCTCAAGGCGACCAAGGTCGACGGCATCTACGACAAAGACCCCAAGAAACACGCCGACGCAGTGAAATTCTCCCACATCAGCTACGGCGAATGCCTGCAACGCCGCCTCCAGGTGATGGATTCCACCGCCTTCGCACTGTGCATGGAAAACAAATTGCCGATCATCGTCTTCGACTTCTTCGAAAAAGGCTCGCTCCGCCGCATCATCGGCGGCGACGCCTCGCACGCCACCACCGTCGGACAATAAGTTCTCATCCAGGAGCTTCCCATGCGTCTGTTCTGCCTCGCCGCCTCACTCTTCCTGAGCTCCTGCGCCGTGGTGCAGAACATTCCCGCCGTAGCCAACACCGTAGCCAACATCGTCATTGACGACAGCCAGACCATGGCCAATCTCGAGTCGGCGATGGAGAAAATCGCCCCCGCCAGCTTCGTCGCACCCTCGATCCTGCTCGAACAAGCCCGCTCGCGCAAGGTCGCTGATCTGCCGCCTCCGGCCACCAGCGACCACCGCACGCCCCTGCCGATGGAGCAGGCCTACAGCGATCTCGTCGACGCCACCGTCGTCGTCTCCCGGGTCTATAAGTGTGATCACTGTCCGAAATGGCACAGCGCCCCGGCCTCCGGCATCGTCGTCGGTGCCGACGGCCTGATCGTCACCAACTTCCATGTCGTCGAAGGCCGCAGCAGCGGCGGCAAATCGGAACAGCTCGTCGTTGCCTTCAGAGATGGCCGGGTCTTTCCGGTCCAGGAAGTCCTTGCTGCCGACAAGGAGACGGACTGCGCCCTCCTGCGTATCGCCGCCACCGGGCTCAAGCCGGTGTCACTGTGCACACGCTCCCCCGCCGGCACCAAGGTCTTGGCGATCACCCACCCGGCCATGCACTACTGGTGTCTCACCCAGGGCGTCGTGTCGCGGCATTTCCTCGAAGCGCCGCGTGGTCAGGATGGACGCCGGGTCGAACGCCTGGCCATCACCGCCGATTTCGCCAAAGGCTCCTCCGGCGGCCCGATCTACAACGACTGCGGCGAGCTCATCGGCATGGTCACCTACACCCAATCGATCTACTACGACACCAGCAACGGCACCGAGACCAATTTCCAGATGACCTTCAAGGCCTGCGTCCCCAGTCAGTCGATCCTCGACCTCTTCCGCAAGCCGGCGAACTGAAAAGCTCCCTCAGCTGCAGCGCGAAACTCCCGTGATCGGGAGTTTTTTGCTTTTTATCCGGAGCGGCCGCTAAATACCTGGCGGCTACCGCCGAAAGCCCAAGGACAGCGGAACCGAGTAGGTTTCGCGGGATCCGCAAGGATTCCTGGTCGTCCGGTAGGTCCGGAGCCGGACGACTGAGCACATCCGGATTGCCGACAAGGAGTTCGGCAGCAACCCAGAGCCTACAGGGATGTACACCATGTCACTCGCAGTCAACAACAACCCAACCGCTTTCAGCGTTTGGTCCAACTTCGCTTCCAACAGCGTCAACATGAAACGCGCCATGGGCCACCTTTCGACCGGTGTCAAAACCGTTCAAGATGACCCGTCTGGCGTCGGCATCAGTGAACGCATGCGTTCACAATCCCGTAATGTCTCGATGGCTCGCGCCAACGTCGACAACGGCATGTCGATGCTGCAGACAGCGGACAGCTGGATGCAGAAAATGAACGATATGCTCGGCCGGATGAGCGAGCTCACGATTGAGCACGGCGACGGCACCAAGTCGAACACCGACAAGTCCAACATTCAGACCGAATTCAAGCAGCTGCAGAAAGAGATGGTGCGTGTCACCTCTCACAATGATGCCGCCGCCAAATTCAACGGTCTCTACCTGTTCCGCGGCGGTAACGGCGTGTCGGACATCTCCAGCGGCGACGGCGATCCCTCGGGCAACGTCTCCTTGCAGCTCGGTCCCGATCAGAGCCAGAAAATCAATCTGGAACTGAAAGACTTGCAGGTTGACTCGACCGAGAACATCGGTTCGGTTCACACCTACACCTACTCGACCGACAACGTCACCCTCACTGGCTCGACCCACTCGGCCGTGAGTTGGGGTTCGATCATCAACGACTCCAAGATGTCGGTCGGCTCGACCAACTCCATCGGCAAGCTGTCGAAAGCGATCGACTTCATCTCCAATGCTCGCGCTAACAACGGTGCCCAGCAAAACCGCCTGGAATACACCCGCAGCGCCCTCCTCTCCTACGAGGACAACATCCGAGCTTCCGAATCGAAGATCCGCGACGTCGACATGGCGGCCGAATCCACCATGTTCTCGAAGTACCAGATCCTCGGACAGGTCTCGAACGCCATGTTGGCTCAGGCCAACCAGTTGCCGCAGGCGGTCATGCAGCTCGTCGGCTGATACCCTCAGCGATGAGTGAGTGACCGCTAGGGGCGGCTGGGAGCAATCCCGGCCGCCACTATTGCTTCTGGCATGACAGCTGCTGTATATTGCGGCAAGGAATCCCCCCACCATGAGCACCATCAATAGTTCCAGCATCGGCGCCGACAAAGCCGTCGAGCTTCCGAGGATGCGTTTCGGCGGTATCAGCTCTGGCCAGGACACCCAGGCCATGGTTGACAGCATGCTCCAGGCCGCTCGCCTGCCGGTCAAGCGACTCGAGCTCGATACCCAGCGCGACGAGGAAAAAATTACCGCGTGGGAAGAGATCGACACCAAAGTTTCCGCTCTCGGCACCAAGGTCAACGCCCTCAGCTCCTTCACCACCTGGAATCAGAAAATCGCCACCGCCAGCGATCCGGCCGTCGTCTCCGCCGCCGTCGATCGCACCGCCGCCCTCGGCAAATACAGTGTTGAAGTCACCAGCATCGCCACGGCCCACCGGGTCGCCTCGGACTCTCAGACTTCCGCCACCACCGCCCTTGGCTTCGACGGTGATTTCAGCTTGAACGGCGAGACCATTACGGTGGCCGCCACAGATACCATCAAATCAATCCGCGATAAAATCAATGCCGCCTCCAGCTCAATGAGCGACAAGGTCAAAGCCAGCGTCGTCGGCACCTCCCTGGTGATTGAACGCGCCAATTCCGGCAACACCGCCATGACCTTGACTGATGGCACGGGAGCTGTCGCTGCCGCCTTGGGACTGGATGATGGCAGCGGCGCCTTCAAGCATGAACTTCAAGCCGGCTCCGATCTCGATGCCACGGTCAACGGCATCGCCATCACCGGCACCAGCAACAACAACCGCACCGATGTCGTCGAAGGCCTCACCTTCAACTTCACCAAGGCCGGCAGCAGCACCTTGGAAATCACTCGCGACACCTCATCGCTGGTCACCGCATTCAAGGACTTCATCACCTCCTACAATGAGGCGATGGACTCAGCTGAGTCCTATACCAAGGTGACCCTCGCCACCGGCGGCGGCAAAATCACCAGCAAAGGCCTCCTCCAAGGCGATGCCGCCGTCTCCGCCCTACGCTTCCGCTCCAGAAGCCTGGTCACCGCCCGATTCCATGACCCGGCCACCGATGCAGGCACGGCGCCAAGTGTCAACACCCTGCAGGACCTCGGCATCTGGACTGAAGGCCGTGACAACCGCCTGACCCTGGTTTCCGAAGAGAAACTGACCAACGCCTTGAAGAACAACTTCGATGACGCCGAGGATTTCGCCCGAGATTTCAACAAAGGCGTCTTCCGCAAATTGCGTGATTTTGTCGACACCGCGACCTCACCGATCGACGGCACCATAGCCCGGCGCAAAAGCGGTCTGGAAGGGCAGATCCAGAAGCGTGATGCAAAGATCAACTTCCTGAACTTCCAGATCGCCGAAAAGGAGACCCAGCTGTGGGAGCGCTTCTCCACCATGGAGCAGACCCTGGCGAGCATCAAAAACCAAGGCACTTACATCTCCGGATCGCTGGGCCAGAAGTGACCGGTTCAGGAGCCTAAAAAAGGAGCTGCATCGCAGCTCCTTTTTTGTCGGCTCAGCGCCCCTTGGTTTTCGGCGGCGGCGGGGCTTTCGGCTTGTAGACTTTTTTCGGCTTGGGCTTCGGCTTGGGCTTCGGCGCCAGATCCTGGAACAGAATTTCGACCTTGTCGGCACCGGGGAAAGGGGGCGAACCCGGTGGCGGATCGAGGGTCAGGCGTCCAAATCGCCCTTCGGTGAATTCGGTCAATAGCAGCAGCTCGGCGCGCTCGAGATCGGGCTCGCCGCCGTGGAGGATGAAGCCGCGGCGCTTGGCGATGGTGGCAAAAAGCGTTTCCGGCTGCTCCGGCAAGGCATCAAGCTGGCTGAACTCGAGCAGGGGCTTCTCCTGGCCGCGGAGGATCAGCTGCGCCATCAGATAACGGGCAATGGTGGCGTTGCCGACCAGATCCTGGCGGACCACGTGGGCGAGGCCGAGGCGGAGCTCGCGTTCGGCGCCGGGGTTGCCGGCGGGGAAGATGCCGGGGGTGTCGAGCAGTTCGCAGTCGGCATCGAGCTTGATCCACTGCTGCGACTTGGTCACGCCGGGAGTCGGGCCGGTGCGGGCGAGGGACTTGCGCGACAGGCAGTTGATCAGGGTCGATTTGCCGAGGTTGGGGGCGCCGCATGCCATCAGGCGCAGGGCTCGCAGGAGGGGACGGGTGGCGCCCTTGCGATCGCGATCTTCTTCGTAGATGCGGCGGCACTCGGGAACGATGCGGTCGACGCCACGTCGCTTCATCAGCTCGGTGGTGATCGCCGGGACGCCCTGTTTCGCCAGCTCGGCGAGCCAGGTCTTGGTGCTCTCCGGATCGGCCAGGTCGGCCTTGTTGAGGACGAGCAGAAAGGGCTTGTCGCCGAGCAGCTCGATGAGCTGGCTGTTCAAGGCCGATTCCGGGCAGCGGGCATCAGTGAGCAAGAGGACGACGTCGACCAGCGGCAGCTTTTCTTTCAGCTGCTGTTGGGCGATGCGCATGTGGCCGGGATACCAGCCGCTGGGATAATGCCGGGTGAAGTCGAAGGTGATCATGAGAGCGGCCAAGTTGAAAGGTTGAAAAGTTGAAAGGTTTGTAGCGAAATCTGAGTCGCTGGGTCTTAGGTCACTGCGTCCGGTTGCTCAGTTGCCCGGTTGCTCGCCTTTCAACCTTTCAACCTTTCAACCTCGCTCTTCAGTCAAACAGCGTGTTCATCGCCGGGGTGTCCCAGCCTTCGGCGGCTTCGGAGTAGACCTCGAACTTGTCGCGGCAGGCTTGGCGGGCCCAGGCGGCGAAGTCCATCATGCCGCCCATGTCCCAGTGGGCGACGCCCATCGGGTTCTTCTTGTCGACATGGCTGGGATGGTAGCAAATGCCGGGGCTGACGTTGCGGAAGATCAGGCCGCCGACGCCGGGGATTTCGACCAGTTTGCGGATCAGGTTCTTCAGCTTCTTTTCGACCGGCGAAGTCATCCAGCAGGGTTCAGGGGCGACCAGCTCGGCGGCGAAGGCCTGGGGCGAGGGGCAGCGCTTGCAGGTGTCTTCCCAGAGGAAGTCCATGATGTCAACCAAGAGGAAACGCGGCTTGCCGTCGGTGCGCGGCGCAGCAAAGGCTTTTTTGACCTTGTCCCATTCGAGATCGTGGCCGTTGCGGGCGATTTGTGCCTTGACCACTTCGTGTTCCGGCGGGGTGCTGCGGACGCCGGCTTTGTCCCAGGCGAGGTGCCAGGTGTAGCGGAAGGGGCGGCCTTCGGGAACGAAGTCTTCGCAGCAGGCGAGAGGTTCGCGGAGGACTTCCAGCCCGGCCTGGGTGAGGGTGACCTTGTAGGAGCCATGTTCGGGGTGATAGCCCATGTTCTGTTCCCAACGGAAGACGTCGGAGCCGGTGCCGACTTCGAGTCGGACGCCGCTCTTGCGCTTGAAGACGAGGGACAAGGGGGGACGGTGCCAGTGGCCGAGCATGATGTCCTTGCCATCCCATTTCGGCAACTGGCGCTCGTAGGGCTTGCCGCCGTCGACCAAATGTTGGGCGGCCGGGACGACAAACATCGACTCCCATTTGCCGGGGAGGAGGAAGCTGCCGACCGAGAAGTGGCGGGAGATGGTTTCGCCATTGGCGACGAAGTCGCTGGTGAAGCGGGCGCGGCCAGCCGAGAAGCGGATCGCCTGGGTCAGATTGGGTTCACGACCGAAGGGCATCCAGCCTTCGGTTTCGACGCAACTCATGCCGGCCTTGTGGTATTCCTTCGAGCGGCGGACCAGGCCCGGCTCGTCACTCATCGCGCCGATGGTCCAATGCATGCCGCGGAGGATTTCGTCGCCTTCGTACTTGATGCTTTTCAATGCCGCCAGGCGCTTCGAATTGAGCTCTGCGACGAGCTTGCCGTCTTGCTCGGTGACCAGGATCTTGTTGCCTTCTCTCTCGACCATGTGAATCTGCCCTTCTTGATGTGTTTGGCCGGCAAGATACATCGCTGAGGGGAAAGTGGGCAGGCGCGACGGCTGCCGCCCCGGCGGTCAAAAACAGCGGGTCGCGATATAGTGGGCCTGACTTCACCAAAGTTTCGCTTTCCCAGGGAGAACTTCCATGCGCATCCTCGCTGCCACGGGCAACCGCCATAAACTTGATGAGTTCCGCTCGCTTCTCGCTCCGCACGGCTTCGTCGTCCTGGGTGCTGCCGATGTCGGCGGCCTGCCGCCCGTGGTCGAAGATGCCGATACCTTTGAAGGCAACGCCGCCAAAAAAGCGGTCGAGATCGCCCTCGCCACCGGCCTGCCCTGCTTCAGCGATGACTCCGGACTCGAGGTCACCGCCCTCAATGGATCCCCCGGCGTCTATTCCGCCCGCTATGCCGGGCCCAAGGCGACCGATGACGACAACGTCAAGCTCCTCCTCCGTCGGATGCACGGCATCAAGGATCGCCGTGCCCGCTTCGTCTGCGTCATCGCCTGTGCCGACGCCAAAGGCCGGCTCATCGGCACCGCCCGGGGCGAATGTGCGGGGCAGATCAGCCTCGTCCAACACGGCATGATGGGCTTCGGCTACGACCCGGTGTTCATTCCCGAGGGCGAGTCGAAAACCTTCGCCGAACTGGGTGAAACCGTCAAAAACCGCCTTTCCCACCGCCATGCCGCCCTGCAGGAATCCCTCCGGCTCGATCTTTGGCAGCAACTTCGTGACGCTACGCCTTGACGCCCCCCCCCTGATGATGCTAGAATCATGAACAACCTATGAAATTCCGATGCCTACACTGTCTCGCCTTGGTCTCCGTTGATGCGGAGGCCGGAGAGTCCGTTGCCTGCGGCCAGTGCGAGAATATCAACCAGGTGCCTGCCCGTTTTGCTCCTGGTTTTGTTATCGGTGACTTCGCCATCATCCATGAAATCGGCAATGGCCGACTGGCCAAGGTCTACCGCGCTCACCAGCTCACTCTGGCTCGTGATGTCGCCTTGAAGATCCTTTCTCCCGGCCTCGCCGCCAGCAGCGACGCGATCCACGAATTCTTCCGCGAAGCCCGCGCCGCCGCCCGGCTGAACCATCCCAACATCGTCCAGTCCTACTCCGTCGGCGAAGATCAGGGCTGCTATTTCCTGGTGGTCGAATTCATTGACGGCCAGGACCTCAAGCGCCTCCTTCGCAAGGAAGGCCGCCTGCCCGCCGAGTCCGCTCTCAACCTCCTGCAGCAGGTGGTCAGCGCCCTCGATGCCGCCCTCAAAGGCTCGCGCCTGATCCATCAGAACATCAAGCCCGAGAACATCTTGGTCGCCCGCGACGGCCAGGCCAAGCTGTCGGACATCGGCCTCGCCAACACCTCGCGCTATCGCGAAACGCCCCTGCCTCCCTACTCCAGTCCGGAACAGCTTCTCGGCAGCCCCGGCGACCATCGTTCCGACATCTATTCGCTTGGCATAGTCTTCTATGAGCTGATCATCGGCCTCGCCCCCTTCCAGGCGACCACCATCGACGAATCTCGCCGCCAGGCCCTCGAGGATCCGCCGCCGCTGGCGCATGAAGTGGTCAAACGCATCCCCGAGCCGGTCGGGCGCCTCCTCGACAAGATGATCGCCAAACACCCCGATGACCGTTACCGCGACTACCTCACCCTGAGCGAAGACCTCCGCCTCGCCCGCGCCTCCGTCGCACAACAGGGCCAACGCGGCTTGATGCGGCCGCTGAGCAAGATGCGCGCCCCGAGCCAAGCCGAAGCCTCCGGCAAAAGCCCGCGCCGCAACCGCGACCTGTCCCTCCCCGTGCAAGGCACCCTCGCCGCCATCGCCGTCGTCATCGTCCTCGGCATCGCCTTGATGGTCCAGAATGGCCAGCGGCAAACCCCGCCGCCCAAGGAAAGCCGCTCCGCCACCCGCGCCGGCGAAGACCTGCTCCTCGAAGCCCGCAACGCCATCCGCCAGCCGATCAGCGAGACCGCCGCCGCCGAACTGCAATCCCGCCTCGGCACCTTCATCGCCGCCCATGCCTCGCTCGCCGTCGTCGACGACTTGTCGGAAGTGCGCAGCCAGTTGATCGAAGCCCTGGTCAGCGCCGCCCGCCTCCGCGTCCTGCCGCCCGACGACAACAAGGTCACGAGCACTCCCAGCACTCCCGCGCCCCCGCTCGATTCCGATCGCCTCAATCCCCTCCGGCTGCGCCTCCTGCCCAGCTTCATCGCCTACACCAAGGCGCGCGATCACAAGCAGTTGACGAAGGAAATCGATCGCCTGAGCCTCGGTCAAACCGAAGACGCCACCTGGTTCGCCTCTCTCAAAGGCGTCGTCCTGAGCGCCGCCGAAGTCCAGAAACTCTTCCAGGCCGCTGGCAAACGCTTCGCCGGCCTGCGCCTGGCCTACGCCGACGGCGAAGCCGTGGTCCAAGCACCCGATCCGGAGGGCTTGTCGGTGACTCTCGAGAATGGCAGTACCGGTCAACGCACATGGACCGGGCTGCGCCCCCACGAAACCTTGGCGCTGCTCTCCAGCCTCCGTCCCGGCGACACCCGCAACGGCAGCGACGCCGCCGCCTGGCTCTTCTGCAACGGCTCCTTCGCCTGGGCCGCCAGCACCCTTCGTGACGCCGGCCGCGAAGACAAATTTCTCGCCGCCGAAAGCGCCGGCTTCGCTCCGATGGCAATGGAAGCCCTTCTCTCCGAAGCCGAGGAGTCGAAAGATCTCGAGTTGTCCCGCCGGAAATTGTGGATTCTGCGCCGCGGCTACGAAGGCTTCCCCGGCTTCGACTCCCTCGCCTCCCGCCTGATCGAAATCCGCCGCCGCCTCGAATAAACCCCTCCTCGACTCTCACACGCAAAAAGGCCAAGCGCTCTCACGCTTGGCCTTTTGTCGCGCAGATCGGATCAGCGCCGCTTGCTGCCGGGTGCCGGCGTCTTGGCATCAGCGGGCGGCAGCCAGACGGTCACCGGCAGGGTCTTGCGTCCCCATTTCTGCGCCGCTTCGTGGCTGGGGAAGAAGAGATCCAGGCTGGCGCCTTGAATGGCCTCGCCGCGATCCTGCACGGTGCCATATCCATAGCCATTGACATGGACCTTGGCGCCAAAGGGCAGAAGCTTGGCGTCGGCGGCGATGGTGCCGACGGCGGCCTTTTGACCCGAGGCGGTAAAACCGACCAGCTTCGGCTTTCCCTTGTTGGGACCGGCCGAGTACACCGGCTTGCCCTTGGCGTTGCGCGCCCAGCCGCAGCACAGGGGACAGGCGCAATAACCGGAGATATTCATGTCGATGACTTTCTTCTCCCAGTTCTCGCAGCCGGCCGGCGGCGAAATGACGTCGCCCAAAGCCTCGTTGAGGACCGCTAGATCCGGGTTGATCTCTTCCGGTTGATGCGTTTCTTCGTGCGCCGGCTTGGGAAGGGGCGCCAAGTTCACCAGTTCCGGCATGGCCGACGGCACCGGAATGCTGACGCTAGGCGCGATCGGAGCCGCAATCGAAGGTGCGGCAGGCGGCGGGGGCAGGACGATCCAGTGCTGCGATTCACGCCGATATTCACCGGAACGATTCAAGTTCGAACAGCCGATCAGGCTCCCTACCAAACCCATTCCAATCAGATATTTCGTCATTCATCCCTCCTGTGTCTTCCGCCGCATCACGCAGCCAGTCGATTTCTGCGCTTAAAATAGCCGCCATAACTCTTTTGTCTAACGCATCTTAGAAAGTCATGACAGAGTCTGTCTTAACCGCCATTTAGGGCAGCGAAGATTCGCCGGAACCTAGGCTGCGCAACTGTCTTATAAAAGTCATATTTTAAAACGCTATTAAAAAAATGCCCTGCCTGGCCGAGGCGAATTCCCTCGAGAAAGAAACCAGTCGCACCGATGCTTACAGTCGCAGCGACACTTCGCCGCAGCGGAAGGTCTCGAGCCCTTGCGGCGTCCGCAAAATCAGGCCTCCGACCTCGTCAAAACCGGTGACTTCGCCGCGGCTGAGAAGCTGCCCTTGGTCGATCAATTCCACTTCGCTCCCGACCAGGCCGATGCGCTCGATCCATTCCGTCCGGAGAAGCTCGCGGGCCCGCGGCGACACCCGCCAGTTGACGAAGGCGGAACGAAGATCGTCCGCCAGTTCGTCGAGAAGCCCGTCCATCTCCACCTCGAGACCGCCCAGCTCGTCCTGAATGCAACTGACGGCCCGGCCGGGAATGACCGGAGCCGCTTTGATATTCAAGCCGACGCCGACCGCCAAGCCCTCGATGACACCGCGCCGGAGTATGCCTTCGATCAGAATGCCCCCCAGCTTGCCGCGAGCCCCAAGCAGATCGTTCGGCCATTTGACCGTGGGCTTCAAGCCACGGCTTTCCAAAGTTCGCGCCAAGGACACGGCCACCGGCCAGACGGCTGTTGGCAGAAGCAGCGGATCCAGGCCGGGAGTTTTGACCAACAGGGTGAAAGTCAGGCAGTCGCCCGGCTGGGCGATCCAGCTCCGCCCCTGGCGCCCGCGTCCCGCCGTCTGCTCCCTCGCACTGACCAAGCACAAATCTGGCAATTCATCGGCCTCAGCGAGGACGAAGGCGTTGGTGGAGTCGATGCGGTCGAGACGGAGGTGCATGAAAAGTTTAAGGTTTAAAGTTCAAGGTTCAAAGTTGAGACGCAGCAGCGCCGGGGCTTAGATTTCCCCAGTCGTGTCCCATTTTAGTCCACATCCGGGCGGATGAGCGGCAGTCCAGCGGGGCCGCCGAGGGTGATGGCGAGGCCGTAGTCGCGCTCGCGGAAGTCGGGCTCGAGAAGATGAACTCCTTTGAGAAAATCGGCACAAGGAGGGACGCGGGCGATCTCGCCGATTCGGAGTCCGGCTTGAATGACGGCGGCGGCGAAGTCGTAGGGGACATCGACCGGAACCGGGGCGCCGGGACGCTCGAAAACGGCGTTTGCGGCGGCCGCAGAGGGGAACATCATGATGAAGCTGTCCTTGATGCCGCGGCCGCAGAGATCAATGAGGAAGCTGCCGAAAAGGACCCGCTCGTCAAGTTGACGGGCGATGGAGACATGGACGAGGTGGATGTTGTCCCGAGTGTCGAACCAGGCTTGGCTGACGGTGCAGCGCTGGAGCGGCAGCAGCCAAGCCTTGCCGAGAGCTTGTGCTTGATCTTTGCGGCGCTGCTCGGCCTTCTTCTTCTGCTCTTGTTCGCGACTGAGTTTTTTAGCCATGGGTTTTCTCGATTACTTGCGGGCGTAGCGGCGGTTGTATTCAGCGACGATTTTATCCATGGCCTTCCGATCCCTCATGTCGATGCCGGCTTCTTTGGCCATGCGGACGAGCATTTCGCCGGGGCTAATGCGTCCGACTTCAGCGTCGCGCACGGATTTTTGGAAGCTCGACTGGATGGTGGGCGACAATCCGTCCACCATCTCGGCCTCTTCTTTGAGGAAGTCGATGTGCGCTGCCGTGTCGCGGCCATACGAGGCATGAAGCCATTCGAAGAAGGCAATCATCTCTTGAAAGACCAGAATTTTATGGGAGGCTGAGAATTCCTCCTCGAAGAAAATCAGGCCGCTGAGGTCTTCGAGGCTCTCAACTTCGAGAAGGTCAGGGGTGATGCGCATTTCGCAAAGACAGAGATCGACAAAAAAGCCGAAGGCTTCACGTTGGTGGGTCTTCCAGTCCTTGCCCCGGATCTTGGCGAAGTGTGCGGTCAAGCTTTGGACATAGTTATCGACGAAATCCACTTCAACCGGCCCGAGAAGCTTCTCGTCCCAGGCAAAATCCGGATGGCTGGCGGGTGGCAGGATCAGATCGCCGTCGTCCTCATCCTCATCATCATCCTCGTACTCATCATCATCCATGAGGTTCATATCGCCGATGATCATCGGACGGCCATCGGCTCCGCCGGTCTTGATCTCGATGCCGAAATTCTTCTGCATGAAGTCGGGCGGCAGCATCTTGGACGCCTGGCGGAAATCGGGATCGGGGGGAATGCCGAGGCTGTTAGCGACGCGCATGCCCGCTTGAATGATGGCGCAGGCGAGGTCAATCTCGATGTCAGCCTGAGCAGGCGCATCCGGGTGTTTGGACAAGGCATAAAAGGCGCTCGCCAAACTGGGATACTCTGCGACGAAAGCGTTTTTGACGCCGCGCCCGGAGAGGTCGACGAGATAACTTCCCATCAAAACCTTGTCGCCCATTTTACGGAAGATGGTGACCACCACCAAAGTGAAGTTGTCACGCGTGACGAGCCATTCCTTGTTGACCGAGCAGGCGAGGAGTGGCAGGCGCCAGGGTTCATTGCGTCCGGCCACTTCTTCTTTCCGGCGCTGCTCGGCCTTCTTCTTTTGCTCTTGTTCGCGACTGAGTTTTTTAGCCATGGGTTTTACTCCTGAATTTCAGCTTTGTTTACAGCTCAATTTGAGCTTTTCTTGGCTTCGGTCAAGCGGCTCAAGGGCGTCGCCTTCAGATTCTCCAGATAGCCGCTCTGGAGATCGTTTTTCAGGTCGACGGCGCTGAGCAGAGGCAAGGCGTGTTCAGAGCGGAAGGCGAAGGGATCGGGTCCGAGAACCGCTTGTTGGACTTCGAGAAGGGAGAGTTGGCTCGGATCGCGAGCCGGGACGAAGCGGCCGTCTTCGATGGCGTCGGTGGAAAGGATGATATTGCCGCCTCGGAGCAAGGCGACGACGCGGCGGCCGAGCACCGGATCGAGACCAAGGCGCTCAAAGGCGTCTTTGGCGGTCCACGAGTCGCCGCGCTGATAATGGATCAGGTTGTCCTTGAGCAAGACGAGGCTGATGTTGAAGAGGTTTTCGCCGGGGAGTTTGCCGCGCGCGCCGCGGGGATCGTAGGTGCCGTGGTTCTGCAGGGCCTGGGCGATGTTGGCGCCGAAGAGCAGGATGTTCCACGAGATGAAGAGCCAGCCGAGGAAGAGAGGGACTGCTGCGAAGGCGCCGTAGATCGCCTGCTTGCCGCCGACGCCGATGCCGAACTTGATGAAGGCCCACTGCACCAGCATCCACGACAGGGCGGTGATGACGGCGGCAATATAGGCGTTGCGGAAGCGGACAAAAGTGTTGGGGAGGAAACGGTACATGTAGCCGAGGGCAAGAGTTTGGAAAAAGAAGGTGGTGCAGCGGGCCCCGACTTCGAGACCGGCGCTGCCCCAAGCGCCGAGGTGATTACTGATCACAGCTTGGACCTTGTCGCTGGTGAAGACGGTATTGGTGGCCGAGGCCAGAATCATCACCAGAGGCACCATCAAGATAACTGGCAGGAATTCGCGGAACTTCTGCGGGATGCTGCGATCGTGATCGGCGCCCCAGATGACGTTCATCACCTTCTCGATCTTGCCGGCAGTGGCGACCACGGTCCAGACGAAGATGATCAAACCGGGAATGCCGAGGGTGGCGAAATTCACCTTGTCGACCGCCCCCATCAGCTGCAGGCCGATGTCGGCAACCCCGGCAGGCATCTCTTTCATGTGTTCATTAATCATCGTCTCGACTTTATGGTGGAAGCCAAGTCCCTTGGCTGCAGCGAGCATGAAGGCGAGCACCGGGACGATCGACATCAAGGTGATGTTGGTCAGCGCAGCCGCGTAAAGCAGGCAGTTGTGCTTCATGAACGAAGTGATCGCCATCGAGGCCACGCGCAGTGTGAGATAGAGCCGGCGGACATCGGGCTTCAAGCTCGCGAGATCGGCGGTCCACAGCGTCTGCTGGAAGAAGAAAGAAAGCTTTTTCATCGACGGAAGTCCTCGGTTTTTTGCAACCCGCCAATGTAGCTGCGGAAGGATTCTTGAACCGGGGCGCCAGAGATTTCCGCACGGCGTCGGCGTGCTAGAATCCAAAGAACTTTTCGATCCGGACGCAAATCTTCCGGGATACCGCGTCATACCGCCAGCCAAATGACATGAAAAACACCAGGGAAACCCGAATGAAGTCCAGCCTCCTCTGCTTCTCCGCCGTCCTCGCCCTCGCCGCTGCTTCCTGCACCAGCAGCATGCCGGTCCACGACAGCGTCAAAGCCACCGAGCTCGAAGCCAAGACCATCGCCCTGGCGCCGAAATACCGCGCCGCCACCGTCGCCATCACCCGCGTCGGCATGGGCGGCAACGGCAGCGGCGTCATCATCAGCCCCGACGGCTACGTCATGACCGCTTGCCACGTCGTCGAAAAAGCCGGCAACGAATGCATCATCATCCTCACCGACGGCCGCAAGCTGAAGGCCCTCGTCCTCGGCGTCGATCACAAAGCCGACGCCGCCCTGTGCAAGATCACCGACGGCGCTCCTGAAGGCGGCTGGCCCTTCATTCCCTGCGGCAAGACCCCGGCCCAAGGCGCCTGGGTCTGCGCCATGGGCCACGCCGGCGGAGTCGTCATCAACCGCCCCCCGCCTCTCCGCCTCGGCCGCGTCTACACCCACCCCTCCGCCCCCTACATCGGCACCGACTGCACCGTCGTCTCCGGTGACTCCGGCGGCCCCCTCTTCGACCTCGATGGCCATGTCGTCGGCATCAACGCCAACATCAGCATGGACATCGATGGCAACAACCACGTCCCCGGCTCGCTCTATCTCGACAACATGGAAACCTTGAAGAAGACCGGCGAACATCTTCTGCCGCGTATCAATCCCACCGCCTCCGAGATGGAAAAACATCGCGGCCTGGTCAAACAGCAACTGGAAAGCCTCGCCAAAGGCAAAGCCGTCGACAAAGGCATGATCGACCGCGTCCTCGCCGGCTCGAAATTCAACCCTGCCAACGGTGAGTTCAAGCTCGCCGTCGACCCCGAAACTGCCAAACAGCTCGGCCTCAACGGCGCTCCTCCTCCGGCTGCTCCCGCCGCACCGTCCAAGGGCAGTGTTCAAGTCCCGGCTGAAATGGAGCCGTTCCGCAGCGTCGTCCAGCAGAACCTGGAAAAACTCGCCCCCGGCAAAACTATCGACAAGGCGATGATCGACCGCGTCCTCGCCGGCTCGAAATTCAACCCCGAAACCAAGGCCTTCAATCTCGCCGTCGACCCCGAAACCGCCAAGCAGCTCGGCCTCGACAAAGGTGGCAAGACCCACGCCAGCGCCGGCTTCGACAAGGACCAGTTCATCCGCGGTCTCACCGTTCTCAGCCGCCAAGGCGACGAACGCGGCAAGGCGCTCTACAAGGCAATGGTCGAAACCGGCCGCGCCGGCGCCACCCCGGACGACATGAAGAAGATCAACGAAGCCGCCAAGGAAATCCCCCGTCCCGAAGGTGAAAAATTGCCCGACTACATGCTGCCCATCGTCCGCGAAGATCTCGCCCGCAACTACTCCCGCAAGATCGGCCGCAAGATCCCTGTCGAAAAGCTGGAGGCGATGGCCAAAAAAGCCCGCTACACCCCCAAGACCGGCGACGTGCAGCTCCAGATGGACCTCAGCGCCCTGCAATCCCTCGACCTCAGCCCGAAAGAGATGCGCGAGATGTCCTGCTCCGACTCGATCAGCATCCCCGCCGAACTGCGCGACAACGGCCCCGCCGCCCTCTCCCTGATGCTCCCCGCCAAAGGCCCCGGAGCCCTCGAAATCGGCAATGCCTCCACCGTCAGCCTCTTCTCCGGCGATGACAAACTCGCCCTCGGCACCGTCATCTCCGCCGATGGCATGATGGTCACCAAAGCCAGCCAGCTCGGCGGCAAGGACAATCTCAAGGTCCGCCTCCCCGACGGATCCTCCGTCACCGCCCAGTTGATCGGCATCGACAACACCACCGACCTCGCCCTCTTCGACACCCACACCATCGGCCTCAAGGCGGTGATCTGGGCCGATCACAGCCCCATCCTCGGCCCCTGGCTGATCGCCCCCGGCGTCGCCGCCGACGGCTCGCCCGCGGTCGCCATCGTCAGCGTCGACACCCGGCCCATCCCCCGCATCATGCCCCTCGACATGAGCCTCGGCCGCCGCGCTCTGCTCGGTATCGCGCCGGAGACCAAGAACGGCGGCAAGGGCTATATCATCGCCACCGTTGCTCCCGATTCGGCCGCGGAAAAAGCCGGTCTGCACATCGGCGACACCATCGTCGAAGTCGACGGCAAAAAACTCGAGGGCTTGGAGATGCTCGGCAAGATCGTCGCCGACAAGGCGCCCGGCACCAAGCTACCGCTGAAGATCAAGCGTGGCGACGCCGAGCTGAGCTTGACTCCCGAGCTTCAAGCTCCCGGTGAGATGGGCGGAGGCAACGCCGCCGGCGTCACCGACCTGATCGGTCAGGCCGCTGGCGACCTGAGCAAGCGCCGCACCGACTTCCCCGCCGTCTTCCAGCACGACGGCGTGGTCTGGGCCAGCGCCTGCGGCGGCCCGGTTCTCGACCTCCACGGCCGCTGCGTCGGCGTCGACATCGCCCGCTTCGACCGCATCTGCACCTTCGCGCTCCCTGCCAGCGAAGTGCAAGCTTCGGTGAAACGCATCCTCGCTGCCCGCCGCTGAGCTCAACCTCGTCTGAAAGCGCCCCACCGGTTTTCCGGCGGGGTTTTTTCGATCCTGACTGAGAGAAAAGGAGCCAGAACTCTCACAGACCTGAGCCGAGGGATGGCTGGGCATTTTCCAGCACCGCCCTGATCTCGCCCCAAGGGGTGCCGGCATCGATACGCAGCAAGCGCCGCGCGGGGCTGTCTTCAATCCACAGACTCAGGCTGGCCTCGTCTTCGCCCAGGCGAAGTAAGCCTTCGAGATCGGCCATGTCAGGGCGAATGAGGAAGCAGTCCCTGCCGGCAAGTTCCTTGCGCTCGACTTGCGCTGTGACGCGGGCGATTTTTTTGCCATCCGTGAGAACGAAAGAGAGTTCTTGGCCGGGGGTCAGCGGACCGCGACGCAGGGCGTAGATCAGGCTGAGGGGGTCGAGGCAGAAGGGGGCCTGCGGGAGCGTCTGCCGCAACTCGGCATCTCGATAGCGGCGAATCCGCTTTTGAGCCCAATCGAATTCCAGCGATTTGAGGTGTTTGCCGCCGTCTTCCCGGTAAGACAAGGAGCGATCCAGATTCAGGCTGGCGCTGGCTTCGATGTGGGCGTGAGTCGAATGCAGCAGGCCTAGAGCGCCGCTGGTGTCGAAATCAAAGAGGAAGACCGAACGGTCGGATTCGCGCGAGCTTTGCAGTCGGGCTCGCCCCACGGTCAGGCCCTGCCAGGTCAATCGATAGAGATCTTCCTGTCCATTCTCGGGTAAAAACTTTTCGCCGGATGAGCATCCGGCGAAAAATTCAACTGTCGCTGCTAGGAAGAGACGGCGATCCATCAGACCACCTCGATACTCCAGGTGATTTTGACCTTGGGTTGCAGCATGTGGGCGACGGAGCAGTATTTCTCGACGGAGAGATCGGCAGCGCGCTGCAATTTGTCTGCAGGAACGCCGCTGGCCTTGAAGGTCATGTGGATGTCGGTGAAGACGGCGGGAACGGCGTCGGCGCGGGTGGCATCGACGCTGATTTCCATGGTCCCGGGGGGTAGACGCATCTTTTCCAGTATCAAAACGATGTCGACGGCGGAGCAGCCGGCGAGGCCCATGAGGACCATTTCCATCGGGCGGGTGCCACTGTCCTGGCCGCCGACCGAGGGCGGACCGTCGAGACGGACCTGGTGGCCTTGGCCGCTGACGCAGTTGAAGGCGACGCCGCTGTCGCGGACGAGTTTGATGTTCATAGTTCCTGCAGCCATGATCAATTCTCCGTGGTGAAGCCGGCGGCGGCGAGGGCATCGAAGCCTTCCGGCAGGGCGATGACTTGGGTGAATCCAGCTTCCTCGAGGAGAGGCTTTCCTTGCAGGACGCGGCGGCCGCTGCGGCAGTGGATGTAGGTTTTTTTCGACAGGTCCAATTCCGTCGGGATGTCGCCGCCATTGATGCCGGAGAGGGGACAGAAGACGGCTTGGGCGAGGTGGCCGGCTTTCCATTCATCCCATTCACGGATGTCGAGGAGCTGGGCGCTGCCGCTGGCGAGTTCTTGGCGGAGGGTTTCGAGTTCGGGTCGGGGCATGGGTGTCAGGTCCAGTGGTTTTTGCTAGGCGTCAATTCTATTCCATTTCGGCGATTGGCATCGCTTGATGACACTCAGCGCTGAGCGGATTTGCCGAAATTTTTCTGGTACAGGGCGTAGCCTTCATCGGAGCCGCACTCGGCGCTTTTAAGGAGAAATTTCTCCGCCTGGACGAGGTCGACTTTGACGCCGATGCCGTTGAGATAGCAGCGGCCGAGTTCGCACAGGGCGTCGGCGTGGTCTTGCAGGGCGGCGAGCTGGATCAGCGACTGGGCCATGATCAGATCTTGTTTGACTTCCTTGCCTTCGAGATACATGCGGCCGAGGACGAACTGGGCCTGGGCGTAGCCGGCATCAGCGGCCTGGCGGTAGAGCTTGATGGCTTCCGGCAGATCGACTTTGCAGCCATTGCCGTTGGCCTTGCAGGCGCCGAGGTTGTAGAGGCCTTGGGGGTTCTTGTCTTTCGAGGCTTTTTCGTACCAGCGGACCGCTTCGGTCATGTCGGAGGGGACGCCGCGGCCGACAGCGTAGCAGTTGCCGATGGCGACTTGGGCGGGAGAGAAGTTCTGGTCGGCGGCGCGTTGCAGCCAGCGGAAGCCGACCTGGTTGTCTTTGCGGACTCCTTGGCCGTTCTGGTAGCACCAGCCCATGCGGGCTTCGGCTTCCGGGGCGCCGTTGTCGGCGGCGCGCATCACCCATTGCATGGCTTCCTGCGGATTGGGTTCGGCCATGCCGGTGCCGTTGATGTAGAAGTCGGCCATTTTGAGCTGCGAATAGGAGTCGCCGTTTTCCGCGCCGATGCGATAGAGCTTGACCGCCTTGGGGATGTCTTTAGGCCCGCCGAGGCCTTGTTCGGAGTAGGCGGCGAGGCGTTTCACCGCCCGCATGTCGCGGCTGATTTCGACGGCGTTTTCGTAGTAGGGGCGGGCGCTTTCGTATTCGCCGCGGCCGTCGAGGATCTGGGCGGCGTTGATGTTAGCCGGGCCGAAGCCGAAGTCGGCGGCTTTCTGATACAGCTTCAGAGCTTCGTCGGCGCTGCGCTCGACGCCTTCGCCCTTCCAGTACAGGCCGGCGAGGTTGAACATGTTGGAGCGGTCGTTCAGGTCGGATCCCTTGCGCCACAATTCCGCTGCTTTTTTGGCATCTTTTTCGAGGCCGAGGCGGCCGTAGTAGTAGCAGACGCCGAGCTCCAGGATGGCCTTCGGTTTGTTCTCTTTGGCCTTGTCTTCAAGCTCGCTGAGCTTCTTCTTGCGGTCTTCTTCTTTTTCCTCTTCCTTGCTCATCGCGGCGACGTCGGGATCGCTGTCGATGGCGGGGGCGATGACGGTCCCCTTGCTGGTGGGGCGGGTGTTGGTCGCCGCGGCAGGGTTGGGGCCGGGGTTGGGCTTGGGCGAGGGAAGGACGGTGGGGGGAATCGGGGCCGGTGCAGCGTTTTGGGCGAAAGCAGCCGTCGGGGCGAGCAAAGTCAGGAAAACAGGGATGTAACGCATGATTCTCTCCGGTTCGGGGGCTATCGCACAAGGGTCGCCCCGTGTAAATTGGCGTGAAGGGAAGATAATCCGGTTAAACCATTTTGATAAGGGTCCTCCATGCACTCGCTCAACGATGAAATTCTCAAAACGCTCCTTAGCGCCAGTGCGGATCCGCAAGAAACAGTATCCCGCCTCGCGGCTCTGCTCAGCCAGCCGCTCGACGGACTGCTGATCGACCACGACCGCGAGCGCCGCTGCGGCTTCCCGGAAGTGATCTACGGCCAAGGCAAGACGCCGGAGCAGATCGCCGCCGCGGCCAAGGCCATCCTGGGGCGCTCCGGCCGCTTGTTCGCCACCCGCGTCGATCTTGCCGCCGGAGCCGGTCTGGCCTTGGAATTGGGAGCCGATTACGATCCTCTGTCACGCACGCTTCTGGTGCCCCCGGCGCAATTCCAGGCGTCGCGCATCGTCGTCGTCTGCGCCGGAACTTCGGATCTGCCCGTCGCTCGCGAGGCGATGCGCAGCCTGGCTTATTTCGGTTTCGAGGCGGAGCTGATTTGTGATGTCGGCGTCGCCGGCTTGCATCGCCTGAATTCCGCTCTGCCGCGCCTGCAGCAGGCAGAGATTCTGATCGTCTGCGCCGGCATGGAAGGGGCGCTTCCTTCGGTCCTCGGCGGCCTCTTGTCGTGCCCTCTGATCGCGGTGCCGACTTCGACTGGTTACGGCGCGGGCGGCGGCGGCTGGGCGGCCCTCCTGGCGATGCTCAATTCCTGCGCCAGCGGCATCAGTGTCGTCAACATCGACAACGGCTTCGGCGCCGCTTGCGCCGCATCCCGGATGATGAAGTTCCGCAAGGGCGAGTGATCCGGATTATTTCCCCGGCGTCACCGCCAACAGAGCCAAGCGGATCTTCTCCTTGGCGAGGGGCATCTTCTCCGGATCGAGCGCGTCCTCGTCGAGGTAAAACGGCTTGCCGATCACCAGTTCGGCGCGGCTGAAAGGGAGCGGGATTTCGAGCTTGTCCCAGCTCGGCAGACGTATGGCGCAGGAGTGGTTGACGCCGAGCGGGATGATCGGCACCTTGGCCTTCACAGCCGCCATCACGGCGCCGGGCTGGACGCTGTAGCGCGGACCGCGCGGGCCATCGGGAATGATGCAGACGCAGCCGCCGTCCTGGAGGACATGGATCGCCGTCACCAGAGCCGAAGCGCCGCCTTTGTCGCGGCCATTTTTCATCGCCGAACCGCGGAGCGACTGGAAGCCGAGTTTCTGCAGCACGTCGGTGATCACTTGTCCGTCATCGCTGCGGCTGGCCATCGCCCAGGTGCGTTGCCGCAGGATCATCGGCATCAGAGTTGGCGTGGTCAAAATCCGGTTGTGCCAGACCACCCCGACGGCGGCGCCAGTGAAGCTGCCGTCGAGCACGCCCGCTTCGTCGCGAATCGTCACCCGCAGCGAGCCGCTGACGGCGCGCAGAAACAGGTGCGCCATCCCGACGATCAATCGATACAGCGGCTTGCCGGGACGGAGGAATTTGAGTTTCATGGGCGCCCGTTAATGGTTGCGGAATACGCAGAGCTATGGGTCACCACAGAGGCAAAGAGATCACAGAGGCTTTAGCAGTTTTCGTTTCTCTGTGCCCTCTGTGCCTCTGTGGTGAACAAGAGCTCTCACTTCATCAAATGGAAGTTCGACATCGAGATCCCCGAGAGGAGGGCGCCGATGATGCCGAGGAAGCCCTGGTCGGTGCCGCAGAGGAAGACGTTGGGGGCCGTGGTGCGGCCGTCCTTGATCTTGTCGGGCGAGCCGTAGATGGCGCCGTTGACGTGGGAGGTGAACTTCTTGACGGTGAGGGGGCTGAAGGCGTCTTCGTAGACGATGTGGCCGTCGAGCTTGCTGGCGAGACCGGTGGTCTCCATCTGGGCCCGGATGAAGTCCTTCTTCGCCTGGGCGTATTCGGGCTTGTTGAGGATCGACCAGGCTTCGTAGTCGGCGAGGCAGGTGAAGCGGATAATGCCTTCGGCCAAAGGCTTGTCGCGGAACTGGAAGTTGTTGGGGATGCAGATGACGCCCGAGCTGGGGTCGACGGTGCGGCCGGCGGGACGGCGGTAGTTGAAGCGCTCGCTGCGGCAGTAGAAGGAGATGGTCTCGTCGATGCCGAGATCCTTGGGCATGGTGTCGAGCACCAGCAGGGTTTCGACGAAGCTCAACATGCCGGGGCGCTGCTTCGGGGTTTCGCCGAGGAGCATCGAGGTCTCGACGACGCCGGCAGAGCTGAGCACCGCCTTGCCTTCGAGCACTTCGCCGTTGTCGAGCTCGACGCCGGTGGCGACGCCGTCTTTGAGGAGGATGCGCTTGACCCCGGTGCGCATCTTGACTTCGGCGCCGGCTTCTTTGACGCGGTGCTGGAGGAGGCGGAGGAGATGGCGGACGCCGATCTGGGGACGGCAGAAACCTTCGCTGAAAACCGCCTTGAACATGATGCAGAACTGGCTGAAGTCCATGTCGTCTTCGACGGCGCTGCCGTAGTACATCACCGGGCAGAAGATCATGTCGATCAAGGTCGGGTCGCTGATGAAGCCGGCGACGACTTCGCGCGAGCTCAGGTAGGGCGCGTCGAGGGCGGTGTCTTCGTAGCCTTGGACGTGAGCGACGAGGCGGCGGAAGCCATCGACTTGGGTCGGAAATTCGCGAGCGACTTCGTCGACCATCATGCCCATGCCGTTGGTCCAGCGGATCTTGCGGCCGGGGAAGTCGATCGAGGAGAAGCCCTGTTCGACGAGGTCGAGCTCATTGTGATCGATGCGCAGCTGGCGCAGGAGTTTGGAGAGGGGGGCGCCCTTGGTGCCGCGGGGGACGAAGTTGGTCATCGCGTGCAGACCGACATCGAAGCGGCGGCCGTCTTTGGAGTAGTGCGAGTTGAGGCCGCCGGGGATGGCGTGGCGCTCGAGGATCACGACTTTTTTGCCGAAGTGGGCGAGGCGGATGCCTGCTGCCAGACCGGACATGCCGGCGCCGATGATGATGCAGTCGTACATGGGAGGGAACCGGGGATCAAGGGGTTGGATGGGTTGCAAGCGGCCTTGAGCCGCTTCCTTTCAACATCTAAATCAAAACGGGACCTGCGCTAGGCCGGTCCCGTTTGGAAGGAGGAGAAAGAGATCAGAGGTGAGCCATCTTGGGGCCGAGGTATTCGCAGCAGCTGGCGAGGGAGGCGAGCTTGCCGTATTCGGCTTCGGGGACTTCAACGCCGAATTTCTTGCGGAGTTCCATGACGATGTCGAGGAAGTCCATGGAGTCGAGTTCCAGCTGTTCGCGCAGGGCGACTTCGGGCACGAGGGCCGAGCAGTCGGCATCGGGGTTGATGTCCATGATGATGTCGATGATGGCCTGGGCGATCTGGTCCTTGTTCATCCTGTAAGATCCTTGATGATTTGCTGTTTTTCGTTGGGTCAGCCCGGATTATACTACATTTCCGCGTCAGTGCAAGAGTTTTATCGCCACTTTCCTCGACAGACCCTGTCTTAGGCGAGTTCGAGGGCGGCGCGCAGGATCTCACCCTGGCCGAGTGGGTGCAGCGAGTAAGAGCCGAGCGAGGCGGGAAGAAGGACGGTGGTGCCGCGGGTCAGGATCAACTCGCCACCGCCGTATCGCAGGGGCATGTCGTCGCCGAGGTTGATCAAGATCTGGAAAGATTTGGGGATGGTGGCGGAGTAGAAGTCCTCGGCCAGCCGGATGCGTTCGACGGTGAAGTGCCGGCAGAAGCTAAGGCTTTGGCGTTTGTTGCGGGCGACGGGAGAGACGTCGGCGCGGATGACCGCCAGGCCGCGGTCCTTGAAGTTGGTGGCGGCGAGGCCTTCTTCCAGATGAAGCGGCCGAAGATCGCCGTCGAGACCGGGGCGGTTCCAGTCGTGCAGGCGCCAGTCGGAGGCGCTGTTCTGGGAGATTTCGACGGCGAGGATGCCGCCGCCGATGCAGTGGACCCGCCCTGCCGGGATGAAGCAGGCGTCGCCGGCTTGCACCGGCCAGGCTTTCAGGCAAGAGATCAAATCGTCGGTGCCGATGCGCGAGACGAACTGGTGTTGCAGCTTGTCGGGGCGCAGGCCGGCCCAGATCTGGGCGCCCGGCTCGGCCTCGACGATGAAGAGAGTTTCGGTCTTGGCATCGGCATCCTGCAGCTCGGCGGCGCGTTCATCGGGGTGGACGATGATCGCCGTCGGGCTGGCGGTGTCGAGGAAAGAGACGCTGAGGGGGAAGGGATCTCCGGCTTTGTGGCGACTGCCGATCAAGGCTTCGGGATTTTCCGCGACAAGCTCGGCGAGGCGCCGGCCGGCCCAGGGGCCGTTGGCGATTTCCGGTGACGAGCCATCGGCATCGTGGAAGAGTTCCCGGGAGCGTCCGCCGGCACCGGCGGTGACGACACGTCCGTAGGCGGCGAGTCGGTCGCCACCCCAGGGAGTGCTTTGCAGCAATGGACGCAATATGAGGGGATACATGAATCAAAACCCCAAAGAATTCCTGCGAAGATACTCTAGCTTAGGGGGCAATCAAACTCTAATACAGGAATCCACTGATGCCCGAAGCCGCCGAGGCCCAGGAAACCACCGTGCGCCCCATGCTCAAGAGCCGCGGCCGGCAAGTCGCCGTCTGCCTGGCCAGCGTCTTCATCCTCCTGTCGCTGATTTCCTACCGTGTCGAAGATGTCTCCAAGGTCAGCGGTGGCGCCGAAGCCCTGCATCATCTCAACTGGATGGGTAGTTTTGGTGCTCGCTTCAGCTACTGGATGGTGCTGGCTTTGGGCTTGGCGGCCTGGCCGGCCTGCCTGCTCGTCAGCACCTGTCTTATGCGGCGCGCCTTCGGCCGCCTGCATCCCGCCAACTGGCTGTATCTCTCCGGCATCATCCTCAGCATTTCCGGATTGGTGATGATTCTCGGCTGCTTCCCGGATGCTTTCACGGCGCCGTGTCAGGCGCTGAATTTGAAGGAATGTCCCGGCGGCGCCATCGGCAGTTTTTTCAGCAACCCGGGCAGCGGCATCCTCTATTACTGCCTGAATGACGTCGGCTGCATCATTCTCGGCAGCGTCCTGGTCATCTTCGGCCTAGTGACGGTGTGGCTCTATGACTGGCGCAGCAGCTTCAACCAATGGCAGGAAGTGCGCAGCCATCAGCAGGTTGCGGCGCCGCAAGCGCCGTCGCCGGAAGCCGCACCCGCCGCGCCGGTGTCACGCATCCGCAAGAGCGCCTCCACCGTGATGAGCTGGCTCAAGGTTGTCCCCGGCAAAAAGATCGAAGGACAGGAAGCTCCCGTCAGCCCCCCTCCGGCAGTGAAGAAAAAGGACTCCTTCGCTCCTGCGATCGCGTCGCGTCACGACAGCTCGGGTGCGGTTGGCGCGATGGATTCGTCCCAAGCGGTCGGACGTCACGACAGCGGCAGCGCCTTCAATGACGACGCCAGCCGTTTCCTGCCGCCGCCCGTCCGTGCGCCGGTTGTGGAGGCGCGGAAGCCGCAAATCATCGACGCCAAGCCGCACCACGAAGCTGCTTTCACCCCGCCGCCCTTGCCGTCGCCGCCTCGCCTGGCACCGCCTCCTCCTCCCGGCAAAGCCCCGTACATCCTGCCGGCCACGAACCTGCTCAGCCGCATCGACGAAAGGAACACCGTCGATGAACATGAAGTGCTGCGCAAAAAAGCCATCATCCACGATGTCATGCGCAACTTCAAAATCCCCTGCGAAATGGGCGAGGCGATCGTCGGTCCCCGCGTCACCCTGTTCGAAATCCTCCCCGAAAAATCGGTCCGCATCGAATCCATCGGCAGCCTCGAAAAGAACATCTCGATGGAGCTGCAGGCGGTGGCCATCCGCATCCTCCTGCCGATTCCCGGTCGCCGCTCGGTCGGCGTCGAAGTGCCCAACGACCAGGCCTCGGCAGTTTGCTTCCGCACCTTGATCGAAAACCGCGAGTTCCAGGGTAGCAAGGCGATGATGCCGATCGTCCTCGGCAAAGATGTCGCGGGCAAGGCCGAAATCCTCGACCTCGCGAAAGCCCCGCACCTGCTCGTCGCCGGTGCCACCGGTGCCGGTAAATCGGTCTTCATGAACACCCTGATCATGAGCCTGGTGCTGCGCTTCAGCCCTGATGAACTCGAGCTCATCATGATCGACCCGAAACAGGTCGAATTCGCCGCCTACCGCGAACTGCCGCACCTCGTCACCCCGGTGATCACCGACCCGAAACACGCCCCCGCCGCCTTGCGTTGGGCCGTCTTTGAGATGGAACGCCGCTACCAGATCCTCGCCAAGGTCGGGGTCAAAAACCTCGAAGGCTTCAACGGCCGCGTCGTCCGCGCCGGCGAACCGAAGGAAGACGACTTCGGCAACCCGATCCCGCCCCGCTTGCCGATGACCGTCATCATCATCGACGAACTGGCCGACCTGATGATGAGCGCCAAGGCCGAAATCGAAGGCTCGATCGCCCGCATCGCCCAGAAAGCCCGCGCCGTCGGCATCCACCTCGTCATCGCCACCCAGACCCCTCGCAAAGAAGTCCTCACCGGCATCATCAAGGCCAACTTCCCCACCCGGATCGCCTTCAAGGTGTCGCAGCAAGTCGACTCCCGCGTCATCCTCGACCGCTCCGGCGCCGATGAACTGCTCGGCAAAGGCGATATGCTCTATGTTCCCCCCGGCGCTTCGAATCTGACCCGCATCCAGGGCGCCTATGTCCCAGACAGCGACATCGAATCGGTGGTCGCCGCCTGCGCCGCCCAACGCCAGCCGAGCTTCAAAGACATTCTGAAAGCGGTCGACGTCGATGTCGACGGCGATGCCGGATCCCCTGCCGTCCAGGGCGAATTGGAACTTCCCGGCGGCGATGATGAAGATGGCTCGCTCCTGAAAAAAGCCATCGACTGCATCCGCCGCGACCGCAAGGCCTCCACATCCTATCTGCAGCGTCGACTGGGCATCGGCTACAACCGCGCAGCCGACCTGATGGACGAACTCGAAGAGGCCGGCTATGTGACGCCGAAGACCAGCGCCGGCCAGCGCGACATCAACTGGGAACGATTTGAAGACGACAGGAGTCAATCATGAACGACGACAACAGCCAAGCCCCCGCACCTCAAACCGAGGCGCCCCGCCTCCTTCTCCGCCGCTCAGACCCCCAGGCCGAGCCGCTCCGGCCCGCCGCTGCAGGCGAAGCCGATTTCCTGCCGCCCCCCGCGGCCGAGCCCAGCCTCGTCCGCCCGCCAGACGCCGCGCCGGAAGCCATCCCCGCCGGACTCGACGAAGAATGCGCCGTCAGCGAAACCCACAGCCAGCCCATTCCCAAGCCCCTGCCAGCCCGCAGCCCGATCCATGCCCGCACCTTGCCCCAGCTCCTGCAGGAAGCCCGCCAGGAACGCGCCATGACCATTCGCCAGGTCTATGAAAAGACCAAGGTCAGCCTCGTCCACATCGCCGCTTTGGAACATGGCGAGTACGCCAAACTCCCTCCCGCCGTCTACACCCGTGGATATTTGCGCAAAATTTGTGAAGAATTCGGGGTTGATCCTGACGAAGCTGTGGCACTGTATGATAAAGAAAGCGGCGAGGGCGATTCTTCGCTCAAGGCTCACCTGAAAAGTGACTCCGCCGCGACACAAGCTTCAAATCCCGGAGGAAACATGCAGAAATACATCACCTACGCCGTCATCGGCGCTCTTGCCGCGGCCATCGTCGTCGGCCTCGTCGTCAAGTTCTCGAATCCCAAGATCGTCGTTCCCGAGGGCTATCAAGTCCCCTTGGAAGAATTCGGCTCCGGCCCTGCCCCCGCTCTGCCCAGCTTCACTCTTCCGCCCCCCAACTGAGCTAGCCACAGTTTAAGTAGTTTAAGCGGTTTAAGCAGTTTAAGGGAACACAAGCCCTTAGCTGCTTAAACTGCTTCTGGCCATTCAACTTCTTAAACTAGTTAAACTAGTTAAACTACTTAAACTGCTTAAACTCACATGCCCGACATCCGACGCGATGAACTCTTCCGCTCCGCCGTGACTCCCGGCAGCTTCCGCTTCGATGCCGAAGTTGCCTCGTCGTTTGACGACATGGCGAGGCGTTCGATTCCCCTCTACCGCGACACCCACGCTGCCTTTTCGGTACTGATCCGCAATGCTCCGGAAGGGGCCGTGCATGACCTCGGCTGCTCCACCGGCTCTCTGCTGGTGCAGATTGATCTGGATGCGCCCGAGCGCCGTCTCGTCGGCCATGATCCCTCTCTCGCCATGCTCGACATCGCCGCCGGCCGACTCCCCGGGGCGGAGTGGCGCCACAACGATGCGGAGAACGCAAAACTCGATGGCGCCGCCGTCGTGGTGCTGGGGTGGACCCTGCAATTCACGCCGCCGGAACGCCGGCTCGAGCTCTTGCGCCGCATCCGCGCCGCTCTGCCACCCGGAGGACTGCTCTTGATCGCCGAAAAGACCGAGCCGGAAGCGGCTTTTGCCGAGTTCGCCATGGCCGCCCACGATGCCTACCGCCTCGACAACGGCTACACCCCGGAGCAGCTCGTCCACAAACGCGCCGCCCTCGACGGCGTTCTGCGTCCCTGGCCCGCAGCTCAGACCGAAGCCGTCCTGCGACAAGCCGAATTCCGTCATTGCCAGGAAATCCTCCGCTGGCATGCCTTCGTCACCTGGGTCTGCCTCGCCTGAATTTTCCTGGCCTGTATCACTCGGGATTCTCAAATCCAGGCTAGGGAGTGAGGGAACGAGGGAGTTGGGGAGTGAGCTCTTATGCGCTCCTGCCTTACTCCCTCACTCCCTGCCTCCCTCACTCCCTGGTTCGACGCTGACTGTGAAGCGAATCCAAGATCAAAATGGAGTGATACACGTCGAATTTTCCTATTCGACTTTCGCCCGCGGGCATTCCTCGGCAATGACGCCGCGCAGCTTGGTCACGGCGCCGTCCCGGCGTTGTTGCAGCCATTTCGGCCACAGGCCGCTGCTGCGGGCGAAGGCTTCAGTTTCGAGCTCGGCTGCGGCGGCGTTTTTGCCTTCCGGCTGCTGTATGGCCCAGTTGAGGAAGAGAACCATCTCGATGCCGGCGAATTTCGGCTCGGGACCGGCGGGCGGCAGGACCAGGGTGAGCGGGCGCCCGGTGGCTTCGAGACGGAGCCAGGTGCGCAGGCGTTCGAGGCCGAAATCGATGGCAGCGCGGCCATCGGGCAGGTGATCTTCCCAGGCCAGGATCTCCGGGCGGGCATTGAGCAAGCCATCGCCGCGGGCGGCGGCGGCGAGCGCGCCTTGCCCGTTGGCGCCGAAGCTAGCCAGAGTGATATCTTCGAGATTGAGGACGAAGGGGCCGGCGGGAATGAGAAGTCGCGATGGAGCCGCCGCGGCAGCGCTCGGCGCCGCAGGCAGGCGAGGGGCACGATCCAGCAGATCAAGGGCCGGTTCCGGCAGAGGAGCGCCACCGAGCAATTCAATCTGGAAGCGATTGTCGCCAGTCTGGAGCAGTCCTGCCAAGAGATGGACTCCGCCGCTGCCGGGGGCGGGCTTGCCGTTGACGGTGACGCGATAATCACTGGTCACCTGGGGGCCGCCAGGCAGGGCGAAACGAAGCGAGATGCCGGCGAGGGCAGCTTCCTCGGCGCTCAGGCTGAATTTGGACTCGCAGGCGGCATGGCCGCGGAGCAGCGCCACCTGGGCCCAGGGGGATTCGGCTTGGGCGACCGAACTGCAGCGCTCGTCGAGGCCGAAATCGAGGCGGCGCAGAGTTGAAGTCTGGGCGCTGACGGCGCTGACCTCGGGCTTGGGCAGAGCTTCGGCGGAGCGCCACCATTCAAGCACGACTTCATGCTTGCCGGGGTCTGCGGCGAAAAGGATTTCCTCCTGATCGGCGATGGCCCAGCCGCGGCGGATGCCGTCGATGACGACTCGTGCCGCGCCGTCTTCGATGCGGACCTGCAAGGCTTGGCCGGCGGCGACTTCGACATTTTGCGGCAGACGCAAGAGCTGGCGTTTTTCCAGGCTCAGCGCTTCGACCGGACCGGTGGCGATCGGCGGCGGCACTTGCAAAAGGATGGTGTTGCGACCGGTTTTAAGCAATCCGGCGGGCAGGCCTTGGCGACTGAGGTCGACGGCAACGCCGTTGATCCAGACGGCGGTGACGGCGGCGGCGGCGTGGAGTGCGATGTCCTGGCAGGCCTCGGCGTTCGGACAATTGTAATCGCGCTTCAGGAAGACCGCGGCGCCGGCGTTGAGACGGCTGACGTTGGCGCTGCTCAGGGACAGCCATTGCGGCGCATCTTGAGTCGCGGCGGCGAGCCAGTCGCTCTCGAAGATACGGTAGAATCGCAGGCCTTGGTTGATGCCGCTGGCGCAGCTGGTCCTGATCACCAGATGCCCAGCGCCGGCGAGATCGGAGCCAGAGAGGCAGACGACTTCGCGTCGGGCGCCGATGAGCTTGCCGTCGAGCCACGCTTCGATCCAGTTGTTTTCGCCGGTGCGGAATTCGCAAAGATTCTTCGCCACTTGGAGCTCGCCGGGGATTTCCGCCGCCCGGTCCCACTCTTCGTCATCGACCATGATCTTGCTGTTTTTCAGGGAGAAGAGGGCCCACAGGTCATCGCTGCTGCGGAAGGATTTGCCTTCGGCGTTTTCGCGTAGGGCGCCCATTTTCAGATCCTTCAGGCCCGGCTGCTTGGGCAGGGTGGCCGGATCGATCCGGCGCCACGGCGGCAGCAGCAGATGGCGGACCGAAGGATTGCTTTCGCGGCTGTGATCCGTGCCGCCTTGGGCGAGAGGGACGGCGCTGGGGAAGGGCGGCAAAGGATTCGCCGGCGGTTGGGGGGCGGCTTGGAAGAGGTGAAGACCGACAAGCAGGGGCAGCAGTGCGTTCATGGCAAACCTTGGGGGCTGAGGGCGGCAATATAGTCCGGAGGCGGAATCAGGCTTATCGAGGCAGTCGCTGGCGGACGAAATCAAGTTCGCGGGCAAGGCAGTCGCTGACGCTGCCGTGCTCGCCGGGCAGGACGTCGAAGGTGTAGGTCTCGGTTTCCAAGTCGCATCCGGCAGCGGCGGCGAGGGCGAAAAACTCCGGCGTCAGGAGATCGCTGGTGTTGTCGAGGCCGTCGGCGCGGCGTTCCATGTCGAGCGGGACGTGGTAGTGCGTCCGCCATTGGCCTTCGGGAGCAGCGCGCAAGGCTTCGGGTAGATCGGCAAAAGCCTGTATGCTGTCGCCGCGAATCCGGGTCTGATGGAGATAGACTCCTTCCGCATAAGGAGTGAGGAGGCCGCTGGCGGCCGGCGACTCGACTTTCAGGGCGGAAGAGACCTGGATCTTCGGCACCGCGATGCCGGCTTCGAGCAAGCGTCGCAAGGTGTCGATCGGCTCCTCGAACTGCAGCGCCGCGTGGCAGGTGTCGAGGCAGATGCCGAGGTGTCGACGGAGCTTGGTCGAGGCTGGCAAGGAAGCGAAAAACTGCACGGCTTCATCACAGGTTTCGAGGCGGCAGTCGGGTTCCGGTTCCAAGGCCAGGACGATGCGGCGTCCGCACTCGTCTTCAAGCCGGGCCAGGGCCTCGGCCGCTTCCTGGAGCAGCGGCCAGGAGGAGTCGAGCGGCCCCTTGCCGTAAGCGAGCGGCACCGTGCTGATGCTGCCGCTGCCGCCCTCAGGTAGAAGCGCCGACAAGACCCGGGCGCAATCGAGCGAATACTCAAGGCGTCGACGATCGCTCCAGTCGGGAAGATAGACCTGCTCTTTCACCCGGACGCCATGGAAACGGCCATAAGGGAAAGCGTTGACAGTGAAGGCCGACAGTCCTTCTTCCTGGAGAACGGCACGCAATCTCGGCAGCTCGTCCAAGGCCTGTTTCGCTGCGACGACGCCGAGACGGAGGCCGATCGGCAGGATCGCCTCCGGACAGAAGGCCTTCTTGACCTCGCGGCAGGGGCCGCGGAGGGCCGACAGACATTCCTCCAAGGTCTCGCCCGGAAAGATGTTCATGCAAAAACCTAGCTTCATGTCGCGTTCTCCAATGAAATTTGTCCGTCGCAATTTCCTCCCTCCGGCTCAATTGGCCACTCTTCCCGATACGCCGTGCCGCAAAATCGGCGACGCGTGTTATTCTGTCGGCCGAACATTTTCCAGAGGTCCACCATGCTCCGTACACTCCTCGCCACCCTCGTCCTCAGCAGTCTCGCCGCTTGTTCAAGCCCGCGTTTCCCGATGGTCAAGCCCGCAGCCGACAAGCCCGCAGCCGACAAGCCCGCAGCCGACAAGCCTGTTGCGGCTAAGCCGGTGAAGCTTTCCAGCGCCTTGGCGGAGATGGCCAAAAACGGCAAGCGCGACCGCCTCGCCCGGGCCCTGACCAAACAGCCGGAGCAACTCACCGCCGGCGATGACAAGGGCCTCAGCCTCTTGCATATCGCCGCGAGCAACAACCACGATTCCCTCTGCGCCGAACTGGTCGCCGCAGGCCTGCCTCTGGAAGCTCGCGACGAAGCCGGCCGCACGGCTTTGGCCGAAGCGGTCTGGAACGGCAACAGCCAAGTGATCCGGATTCTCCTGGAAAAAGGCGCCGACGCAAAAGTGCTCGACAATGATGGCGCCAGCGTTCTGCATCTTGCCGCTCCTGTGGTCCGTCCGATCGAGTTGAAAATGTTGATCGCCGCCGGCGCCGACGGGAAGGCACTCGACAAGAACGGCCGCAGCGCCCTGCATGAAGCGGCTGCCCATCGTCGCCCCGAATTCATTCCTCTTCTCGTTGAAGCCGGTGTCGACGCCAAGGTCCGCGACAAACGCGGCCGCAGCGCCTTGCAGGAGGCTCTGATGCAGCCGATTTCCGCCGGCGACTGTTCCGGCGCCCTTCTGCCGATCAGCAGCGACCTTTTCGCCGCTGATCTGAAAGGCCGCACCGCCTTGCACGATGCCGCCCGCCAAGGCCACTTCGAAGCCCTTCGCGCCTTGATTTTCGCCGGCAGCCCGGTCAACGCCGTCGATGGTGATGGCCGCAGCGCCCTCCATGACGCCGCAGCCGCCGGGAATGCCCAGATCGTCGACTTCCTCCTGCAGTCTAAGGCCGATCCTTTGCATCTCGACCGCGCCGGCCGCAGCCCGGCGATGTTTGCCATCCGCGCCGGCAGCCCCGCTCTCCTCCAGTCCCTGGCGGAACCCAAGGCCTGGGCTCTTGTCGACGGCAAGGGCCGCAGCCTGTTACACGAAGCCGCATTCTGGGGCCGTGCCGACCTGATGAAGCTCCTGCTTGATCACGGTGCCGACGTCAATCAGCGCGGACTCGATGGCGAATCCCCCCTGCATGTCGCCGCCCGCCGCGGCCGACTGGCCAGCGTCGAAACCTTGATCGCCGCCCATGCCGATGCCCGTTTTGCCGATAACGACGGCAGCACTCCGATCTTCTGGAGTCTCAGCTTGGAAGAGGAGGCTCCCGCCATCATCAAAGCCCTCGCCGCAGCAGGCGCCCCGTTGAACGCTGTGTCGAAAGCCGGAGACACCTCCTTGCATGTCGCCGCCCGCAAAGGTTTGACCGAGTGCTGCCGCGCCCTTCTCACTGCCGGCGCCGATCCGAAGGCGCTTGATGCTGGTGGCCACACTCCCGCTGACGTCGCCCGCAGCGAAAAACAACCGGCTTGCTCCTTGCTGTTGAATCAGGAGCTGCAAGCGAAGTAATACCAATCCGCGCTCAAAAATATAATAACTCCAGACTTCCGGACCCGCCGCACGACAGAATTGGGAAGCCACTGGCACCTTCGGTTTTACCCCGAAGGGGTTGCATCTGCCACCCCGGGGTTGGGACGAGGAACGAGGAGCTACCCCGGGGGGCTTGCCAGTGTCCTCAATACCCCAAAGGGGTTGCATCTCGCTTGTGCTCCCGAGACGCGAGGAACAAGACGAAACCCACTTGGGGGTATGGAATCCAATCATCTCGCACCCAGGGTAGGCGAGGCGCCAACCCTGGGCTTGAGGCCGAAACCCGTTGGGGTTGAGCATCAGAGCAGGTGCCATTGACATTCCCATCCTTTGCCGCTGCGGGTCAGGAAGTCTGAGGTTGGAGCTGCCGCTAAAAATAACCGCGTGATGGCCGACGTCTTCCAGCGATTTAGTATTCGGGCCGAAAACAACTTGAACATGGTGTGCAACGGCGGCCTGATCGTCGGCTCCCTCGCCATCGCCGAGACCTATCCGGAACACACCCGGGCCATCATCAGACGCGCCTTGAAAAACCTGCCGATCGAGATGCAACCCTACGCTCCCGATGGCGCCTAGATGGAGGGACCCGGTTTCTGGGATTACGCCACCAGCCACAACGTCTCCTTCATCGCCGGCAAAGGCCAGTTGATCGAAGCCATCGCAAAGGCCCTGTCGACAAAACTGGGCGACAATCCCGAGATCCGAATCGACCTCACCAGCGCCTATAGCGACCGCGCCGAGTCGGTGCTTCGCCGCGTCGGGTTGATCGAAAACCGCACTCGTCTCCGCGTCGTAGACGGCTTTGTCCTCAAGGCCACCCCGATTCTCTGGGGCATGACCACCGATGCCGAGATTGAGTTCCGCCCCGACGGCTCAGCACTGCTGACCCGCAAGGGCCGTCAGCTCGTGGCCCGTATCGTCGTCCCCGCTGGGGCCAAGTTCACCAGCTCGTCGGCGGAACAGAAGGCGCCGGAAAACCCCAATAAAGGCATCCGCCGCCTCGAATTGAGCGCCTCGGCGCCAATCGGCGAGTTCGTCATCGAAATCGAGCTCGCCGCCGCCAAAAAGCCCTGATTCAGCATCTGCGGTTTCTGGGATCTCTCTTCGCTGACAAACCAGAACAGAAACAAGCCGCCGGATTTCTCCGGCGGCTTGCTTTTTCAACTTTTCAGTTGGACTTCGGATCAGGCCTTGTCGGCGAAGATGTCGAAGTCGATGCTGATCGCGTCGGTCAGGCTGGGACGATCCATGAAGTCACTCCAGCTCAGCTCATCGGCCTTGGTGTGTTTGACCGGCTGGTCATTCCAGGCGACGACGGACTTGATGTCGTCTTCGATCAGGAAGCGCTCTTCCTGTTCTTCGACGGCAGTGACGCCCTTGCGAATGCTGTTCATGTAGCTGCGGATTTCGCTAACGCTACCCGAAGACTCTACGACCATGACATCGACATGGAGCAGGCCGTTATCGTACTTGCTGAGGTCGACGCCGGTGATGGTCCAGGTGCCGTTCTTGGCGACCACGGCTTCATAACCTTTCTTCTGATCGGCGGTGAAGCTGGCGCTGTCCAACATGTCTTCCTTGGTGCTGACGATATAGTCGTTTTGCTGGCGGAAGATGACATGGATGGTGGTGCCGGCTTGAGCCTTGCCGGAGATCTCGGCATTGGTCAGGAAGTTCTGGTTGGCGAGGTCAGGGAACTTGGTGACGGTGGGCAGCTCAGGCTTGGTCAGATCCTGGATCAGGTTCTTGACCGAGCTGTTACGATAGACAATCTTGCCACTACCATCTTTGAAGACCTGGTCAACCTGGATGGCGACTTTGCCACCAGTGGTGACTTTGATATCATCGAGGTTGAGGGTGAGTTCATAAGTATCACCGCTAACGAATGTGATGTTGTCATCTTCCAAGATGGCGAGAGGAATGACCTTGCCGCCAATCTTGACTGCAGTGATCTCGGCGTCCGGGGCTTTGGTGAAGCTGAAGGTGTAATCACGGCGGTTGTCACTAGTGATGTTTTCGGCGTCGATGATCGCAGCGAAGACATCGTTGCCAACCACTTCAGTAATGCCGACGGCAATATTGCCGTAGCGATCGCTGGCGGTAGCAGTGATCTCAACTTCGTCAGCGGCAACCTTGCGCAGATCGGCAACGACTTTCCAGATGCCCAGAGAGTTGGCAGTGGTGGTTTTGATGACGCCGCCGAAGTTGACGCTGACCTTGAGGCCTGCGCTGGCAGTACCGGTAACCGTGTACTTGCCGACATTGGCAGCGGTGATCAAATCGGTGCCGTCGATGACCGGCTCGTCGAGAGTCATGGCATGGTTAGCCATGGTCTTGGCGATCGTGCCACGGATCTCATTGGCATTGCCGAAGCGGTCGACTTGAGTGGCGATCACCTTGAGGGTGGCGTCACCGCCGATGAATTCAGTGAGATCATCGTTGTCTCCTTGGCCGTTGAAGACCACGGTGTAGACGCCTTTCGAGTCGGCGACGGCGCTGGCAGTCGCTTCGACATCGTTGGAGTCAGAGACAGTGACGGTGACGGTGGCGCCCGCTTCAGCGCGGCCAGTGACCTTGTAGGCGCTGGCGTTGGCGTTGTTGAGGACGGGCAGGGTGCCGATCGAAGGAGCCACCGAGGTGGTGTCTTTCTTGACCCAGATTTCGTCGCTGGACAAGAACTTGCCGGTGACGGTGGACGAGTAGGTCCTGATGATGAGGCGGACCGAGCCGTCTTTCAGGTTGTTCTTGGCGTTCAGGTTCCAGTCGACGATGGCCCAGTCGCCGTTGACGTCAGCGTTGACATAGTCGACGAAGTCCGTATCGCGGGCATTCGAACCATTGTTATTGATCGCCACGAAGTAGACGCGAGCATAAGCTTCGGACTTGCCGGTGAGGCTGTAATGGGCCGCAGCGGTGACGCCGAGATCTTCGTCGGTGACCAGCGCGATGTTGGTGGCGCCGTTGATTTCGGCCATCAGAGCCTTGCGGACGATCTGGGTGGCGGCGTTGCCGGTGACGCCTTCCTTGGTCTGCTGAACCACCTGGAGCAGGTAGTCGGTGCCGACCGGGAGAGCGGTGACATCAACAACGATTTCCCACTGGCCCTTGCTGTCGACGACGGTCGACTTGGTGATGCCACCGATGGTCAGGATGATGGTGTTACCAACATTGCCGGTGCCGGTGACGGTCCAAGTCTTCTCGTTGCTGAAGGTGATTTCCGGAGCGGTGAGAACCACCGGAGCGTTGGGAACACCAACGACGCGCTTGACGATGTCGCCGACACCGGGGAGTTCATCGACGCCGGTGTTGCGAACCGTGCTGGCGAGGAAGGTGGCGGTGAGATCATCGACCTTGGAGAAGGTGGACTTGGCGGTGGTCAGCTCGCGGAGGTTACCCCAGCGGTCGACTTCAGTAACCTTGATGTTGATCGGGCCGTCGGTGAGACTGCTGAGATCCGTGGCGGCGGTGGTCCAGACGCCATTGGCATCGACAGTCGCAACCACGGTGATGAGGTTGGGAGTGCGGACACCGAGGAGGTTCTTCTTGTCATCGCTGTAGACCAGAGTGACGGTGGCACCGGCTTCACCGGTACCGCTGACGACGTAACCAGTGACATTGTCAAGGGTGACGGGGACCAGAGTGGCGGCATTGAAGGTCAGATCCGTGCTGGCGACGGTGATGTTGGCAGCGACATCGCCAAGGAGGCTGTCGATGTTGGCGGACCCGATGTTGGCGGCGCCGACCATGCCGAAGGAGCCGACAAGGGTGTCCTTGAGAAGCAGCTTAACCAGGGGCGGCGAGCTGAGGTTGCTGGCAAGGTCACGGACCACGGCGCTGACGCTCAACTTGCCTTCGCCGAAGGTGCTAAGGTCTTTGGTGATGGTCCAAGTGCCGTCATTGAGGATGGTGGAGGTGAAGGTCAGCAGATCATTGCCGTCAGCCAAGCTGTCGGTGATGGTCAGCTCGATGGTGGCGCCAGCTTCGCCGATGCCACGGAAGACGAAGGCCTTCTCGTTGGCTTGGGTGACGACCTTGTCGCTGAACTCGAGAGTCGGGACGGCGGGCAGGGTCTTGTCGCTGATCAGGTGAGCCGCCGAGCGGATGACCTGGGTGAAGCCTTCTTCGTCGATGTAGGTGGTGACGACGCGGACGTACTTGTCGTTGTAGAACTTGATGCCGAGGCCGGTCTTGTCCTTCAAGTCGAGGGTCTTGGCAGTCTTGCCCGCGATATCGGCGAAGCCAGTAGTGCCGTTGTCGCTGATCTGCCACTGATAGGTGGCGAAGGCGTTGAAGGTGGCATCATCGGCGCCGAGGACGCTGCCGGCAGTGGTGCCCCAGAGGTAGCCACGTGCGTAAAGATCAAGCTGCTCTTGGGTGTAGGCGGTGACCAGTTCACCGGCAACTACGCTTTGGCCTGGGAGGACGAGATCGCCAGTGGTGGGGTTTTTGAGGACCAGCTTCTGGGCGAGATCGACGCCGTTGGCGACACCGAAGTAGTTGTAGAGCGACTGCGGCAGGACGCCAGTACCGTCGAAGATCGACCAGGGGTTGATGTCGCGATCGGTGAGAGCCGACAGGTTGGTGGTCAGGACCGTCTCGGTGGAGAACTGGAAGCCGCCGACGGTGCTGGAATCGACGGTGATGGCGGTGCCCGCATCGGCCGTGATGTTACCATTGACGTCTGCGACGACGTTGGTGACGCCGGTCGGGATGTCGTTGACCGGGCGGACCGCCATGGTGGCGGCGCTGGTGACCGACTGAGTGAAGCCCTCGTTGTCCTTGATGGTAACAACGACGCGGATGACCTTGTCGTAGTCGAGGTCGCTCGGGGTGTAGGTGGCGAGCACGCCGATGTTGAGCCAGACTTTGGCGCCATCGGTATCGTAGCTGGTGCCATCCCAGGACTGCCAGACATAAGTGACGGTGACAGCGTTGGCGCTGGGGGTGGTGGGGGCGAGTTCAGTGACGCCGGTGACCGAGCCGCCGAGGTTGCTCAGGACACCGTGATCGGTGTTGTAGGGGTTGACATCGGCGTCGATGAGGGCGCTGATATCGACCATCAGGGCCTTGTTCTCTTTGACCGGATTGTTGACGGCATCGAGGACCTTGCTGGTCGTGACATCCTTGATGATGACGTCGCCGGAGATGACATCGTTGACCGGGACGACTGCAACCGAGTCGGCGCTGACACGAACACCATAGAGGTGGCCGTTGAGGGCGTTGACATAGTCGAAGCCTTCCATGTCGGCGTGTTCGAAGGTGGTGACGAGACCATCAGTGAACTGATTGCCGGAAGCAAAGCCGGAGGGAACACCCGTCCACAGGGTGGGGTTGGCTTCGATGCTGTCGTACATGTAGGTGACACGGACGGTGATGACCTTGCTGTACTGAGCGTCGCTGGGGACGAAGGTCTTGGCGGTGGCACCGGAGATGGCGACGCCGTTGGCGTACCACTGATACTGCAGGCCGGCGACGATGATCGGGTCGATGCTGATCTTATCGGTGTTGGCGGTCAGGACGCTGTCTTCCTTGACCACGCCATCGATGCTGGGAACAGCATTCACAACACGGATCTGGGGAGTGACGGCGGTGTAGACGCTCTGGCTGAAGCCCTTCTCATCGACGTAGCTGACCTTGGTACGGAGGTACTTGAGGTGCTCGTTGGCGGTGACGGTGAAGGTGGCTTCGCGGCCGTAAGTGGGCTGCGAGGCGGCGGGCGAGACGATGTCGGTAAAGACGACGCCGTCGTAGGAGACCTGCCACTGATAGGTCAGGGCGGAGGTGAGAACCGCGGCATCCTTCAGTTCGGTGGTGTGGTCGCCAACGGTGACGGAGTACTCGCCGGCGGCGCCGGGGAGGGCATCGGAGTTGTCTTCGTCGAAGAGGCCGTTGACCAAGCTCAGGACATCGCCATCAGTGACGCGGCCAGCGGCGCTGTCAGCGACATCGACCAGGCTGCCGGAGGAGGCCGGTTTGTGCTGCATGGTGACGGTGCCGACGGTGGGGTCGTTGGTTTCAGCGACGACGACCGAGGATTGGGCCGAGTACAGGGTGGTGAAGGCTTCAGCGGTGGCGGTCGAGTCGTTCACGGTGACGGCGACGCGCAGGTAGTAGCCCACTTGGCGATCGTCGGGAGTGAAGGTCTTGGCGGTGGCGCCGTTGATATCTTGCCAACCGTAGGTGGTATCGAAGTACTGCCACTGGTAGGTGAAGGTGACGGCCGAGGCGATCAGAGCATCGATATCGGTGATGCCAGTGACATTGGCGGTCAGGACGGTTTCGTCCTTGACTTCGCCGATGATC
>CAMCSH010000002.1 GCA_945877655.1 Lentisphaera araneosa HTCC2155
CGACCCTGGGCTACCATGTGCGACCCGCAAGGGGTCGAGCGACAGAACTCACCGGCTAAAGCAGGGACTACAAACTTGCGGGGAAAACCATGAACAGCCCCGATCCAGACTGCCTGAAATGCCGGCATTATTTCGTCACCTACGAACCCGCCTGTCCGCGCGGCTGCCGAGTCTTCGGAGTCAAATCGGAAGAGCTCCCTTGCCGGGTGGTTCGCGCCGCCTCGGGCGAAGCCTGCCCGGCTTTTGAGCCGCGTTCGCGTCCCGACTTTCCGAGCTCCAACCCGCCGTCCAACGGCTCGGGTGGACGCGAATGGCAAGCGTGAGCTCAGTCCCTCTCCTGGTCATCGGTTGCGGCTACTCCGGCCGCGCCATCCGCAAGCTGGTGCCTGGCTCCCTCGGCACCGCGCTTCCAGGGGAAATTCGCGACGATGAAATCCCCTTCGGTCTCGAGCTGAATAGCGATTGGAGCTGCCTGCCTGAAGCTGACAAACTGATCGTCACCTGCAAGATCGACGACAGTGCCTTGGCGATTCGAATCCGCGATCAACTTCTGCCGCGATTCCGGTCTTGCCTTTTCCTTTCCAGCGCCGCGTCCTTGCGTTGCGATGGACCGCTTCTCGGAGAAAGTGCCGGCCCCGCCGAAACGCCGCGGGCGCAAGCGGAAAAACTGCTCGCTCCCGTCGCTCCCTTGTTGGCGCTGGGCTTGATCACTGGCCCCGGACGCGAGACGACGAAATGGCTGCAGGAAGGGCGCATCGCCAGCCGCCATAAAATCGTCAACTTCATCGGCGTCGACGAGCTCGCGTCGATCGCTCTTAAGCTCCTCGATCACCCCGAATCCCCTCGCGGCTGGATCCTCTGTTCCGACGGCCGTCCCCGCACCTGGGGCGAAGTCGCGACAGAGCTCCATCTGGATCTGCCGCCCGATGTGCCGCCGCAACGCGACAGCCGGGCCTTTGACATCAGCCGGCTGAAGTCGCTGCTGCGAAAGTGATGGGACTCACTCAAACGCCGCTTTCGGCGCCCAGAGTCCAAGAGCCGGATTGGAGACGAAGAAGATCTCTTCGCCGTCGGGCAGGGTGGTCCAGCCGTCGGCAAGCGTCTCGGGATTGTAGCGTTTGATCGTCTCGGCATAGTCCTGCCAAGCAAAGCCGACGCCTTCGACTTCTTCGCGGGTGATGTCGGGTCCACAGGCGTAGGTGATCTTGAATCGGCCTTCGCTGGAGCCGTGGATGAGGTGGGCGGCGGCGCTGAGATTTTTCGCCATTTCGGGGTCGGTCTCGACCGCTTTCATGGTCGCGGGGGTGCCGCGGTAGCCGTGGCGACGGATGAGTTTGTCGATCTCGGGGTCTTCGCCGAACATGTGCAGCGCGGGAGCGAGAACGAGAAGTTCGCCGCCGGTGGCCATCGCCATACGGGTGCGGTAGACGCTCTTGTTGCCGAGCCAGGTGGTCTTGAACTCGTGCGGATCAAGGAAGACCACGGCCTTCTGGATCGGCTTGTCGAGAAGGTCGAGATTGACTCGTTGCGACAGGCGGCCGGCGGCTTCGAAGGTGGCATCGTCGTCGCCGCAGTAGAGTCCGCGCAGCTTGAGCTGGTTGTCAGCCTTGTCCTTGCTGACCACGGTGAGCAGGTAATGGATCGGCAATTTACCGCGGAGGAAACGATCGAAACCGGTGTTCAAGCATTTGCGGACCGGAGTATCGAGGCGGCCCATCATCCGTTCCATGCCCCAGGCAGCGCCGAGGAAGTGGCTGACGTGGATGGTGCCGGCTCCGCCGACGCCGATGAGGATGTTTTTGGTGTAGTTGGCGAGGCCGACGACTTCGTGGGGGACAACCTGGCCGACGGAGAGGATGAGATCGTAGCCGGCATAGAGTTCACGGTTGACCGCGACCTTCATTTCCTGCTTGATCAGGCCTTCGGAGATGGCTTCCATCTCGTTTTGGGGGATCGCGCCGAGCTCGACCAGGTCAGTGCGCCAGCGGTGCGGCAGGAAGCGTTCGAGCGGGATATCGGGTCCGAAAAACCAGCGCAGCTCGCCTTCGTTCATCGGCACATGGGTGCCAAGCGCCGGCATGAACCAGATGTCGGCTTGCGACGAGCGCAACTTCCAGATGATCTGGCTGATCTGGCCGGCGCGGGAATTGCCGCGGGTGTGGTCGGGCGGGATCACCAGAATGCGCTTGGCGGGGCCGAGTTTGTCGAGGTAGGCGGCAACGTGGGCTTCGAGTTCGGCGTCGCTGATACAGCGGGTGGGAGAGCCATCGGAGATGAGAGTGGGCATCGGGGACCTCATGGGGGTTGGAAGAAAGGGTTCACCACAGAGGCACAGAGTACACAGAGTATGAAGATCTGATTTTTGAGCTTAAAAAACAAACTCTGTGTTCTCTGTGTCTCTGTGGTGAATAAAGTGCTATTCCGGCAGCGGCTTGCCCTTGGTTTCAGGCAGGAAGGGGAGGACCAGCAGGCCAGTGAGGAGGACGAGGCTCATCCAAAAGCCGGCATCGCGGAAAACGACGAGTTTTTCCGCTTCGGTGGACAGGCCGGAGGTCATCTTGGTGGTCCAAGCGGCGAGGGTGAAGGGGGCGGTAGCGGCGACGAAGCGACCGATGTTGTAGCAAAAACTGACGCCGGTAGCGCGTTGGGATGAGGGGAAGAGTTCCGGCAGGTAGATGGCGAAACCAGCGAAGAGGGAGAGCTGGGTGGCTCCCATCAGGGGAATCATCCACCAGATCTCCTGGTAGGTGTCTAGGCACTTGAAGACCAGCATGGTGGCGGCGGTAGCCGCGACAAAGCCGACGGCGAAGGCGGGGCGGCGGCCCCAGACTTGCGCCATTTTGGCGAGCAGGAGCATACCGAAGAAACCACCGAGGTTTTGGGCCATCAGGGCCCAAGCCTTGGCATTGGCGACAGCGGCAGAGAGGGCTTTTTTCTGTTCGTCGCTGGGGGCTCCGTTGATGCCAAGCAGGAGCTTTTGCTGCTCGGAAATGATGGCGCCGACAATTTTGGGCTGGAAGTTGCCCAAGCCCCAGAGACCGATGATGCCGGCGGAACAGAGCACCAAGCCAAGCAGGGCATTTTTGCGAGTCTGCTTATTGCCGAGCAGTTCCGTGTAAGATCCGGCTTTCTCGCCTTTCGCCTTGCCGGCGGCACGGGCATCGATCCATTTCTGCGGTTCACGCAATTTTAAGGCGATGAAGCCGGTGATCAAGGCAGGGATGGCGCCGACCAGGAAGAGAACCTTCCAGTTCAGTGCAGGAGCGATGACCCCGGCGGTAATCAATGCCGCAACGCCCAAAGCCACCGCGCCAGCACTGATGTTGCCGATGGTGGAAAGCGCTTGGAAAGTGCCTAGGGCTTTCGGTCTCTTGTCGCCTTCGACGACATCGGAAACCAAGGCGACCGCAAGGCCGAAGACGCCGCCGACGCCGATGCCGGTGAGGAGTCGATAGAGACAGAAGTCCCAGATGCTGACTGAGAAGGCGCTGAGCCCGGTGAAGGCGGCGTAGAGGAAGATGCAGAGAGTGAGGATTTTAGCGCGGCCGAGGCGGTCGCCGAGAGCGCCGAAGTACATGCCACCGATGCCCCAGCCAACGAGGAAGGCGCTCATCGTGTAGGGAGCCAGGTCGGTGCTGCCGGTGATAGCCTTCACCGCGTCTTCGCGCGCCAAGTTGAAGATCTGCTGGTCGAAGCAGTCGAAGAACCAGGCGGAGGAGGCGATGGCGAAGGCGAAGAGCTGGTAGCGGCTGAGGCCGCGCCACCAGGGACCGGAAGGGGAATTCTCTTGTGACATCAGTTTTTCTCCGCTAGGTTTTTGAGGATGAATTGCACTTGCTGCTCGGGACTCAAAGCGAGATCGACATGCAGGGCGTCGGACGGGATTTCGAGGGTGGCCAGCTGCGAGTCGAGCAAGGCCGGATTCATGAAGTGGCCTTGGCGTCCGCCGAGGCGCGCAGCGAGGAGCTCTTTCGGGCCGTGGACGAAGATGAATCGCACGCCGTCGCCGGAGCGCAGGATGTCGCGATATTTCTCCTTCAGGGCCGAGCAGGCGAGCACGGCGCCGCCTTGCGTGTTACACTGGCGGATATGCGCCGCGAGGTTTTCCAGCCAGGGTTGCCGGTCCTCGTCGTTGAGCGGGATGCCCGCCTTCATCTTGGCGACGTTGGCCGCAGGATGAAAGGGGTCAGCGTCGTGAAAAGGCAAGCCCAGCGACTTGGCCAAGGCCTCGCCGACAGTGGATTTGCCGCTACCGCAAACACCCATGATGATGTAGGTCATGAAAGAGCTCCAGATGGATTTACCACAGAGGCACAGAGGACACAGAGATTTTAAAGAACGAATCTCTTGATGCCATTGCGCAGGAGTGGTGTGTTGAAGTTGATGAGCAGACCGCGATGGATCTTAGAAAGTTTGAGATAGGTGAGGAGCTGAGCTTCATGAATAGATTCTAATTGACTTACAGCTTTGAGCTCGAGAATGACCTTGTCGTCGACCACAAGATCGAGACGATACTTGCAGTCTATCTCGATACCTTTATAGATCACCGGGAGCTCGATTTGCTGCTTGACCTTGAAGCCAGCCAAACGCAATTCGTAAGCGAGGCAGTTTTCGTAGGCAGACTCAAGCAAGCCCGGGCCGAGCTCGCGATGGACTTCAATTGCGCAACCAATGATCTTTGCCGTCAGAGCATCTTTTTCCTGGTTGTGCAGATCCATCGTCGAACTCCTTTTGATTGCTGTGTACATGCTCAATAGCAGAAATATTGCGCCACAGAGACACAAAGATCACAGAGGCTCAAGAAAAATCATTGCGCTTCTGCAGCTCATCTCTGCGTCCTCTGTGCCTCTGTGGTGAATTTATTGTTTCACACCCCGGCAAAGGCCGAGAAGCCGCCGTCGACGGGGAGGATGACGCCGTTGACGAAGCTGGAATCGGGATGCACCAGGAATTTCAAGGCGGTCTTCAGTTCCTTCGCTTCGCCGAAGCGCGAGAAGGGGGTGTTGCGCAGGATCTTGTCGCCACGCGGCGTCAGGCCACCTTCCGTCGTGGTGAGAAGAAAGCGGTTCTGCTCGGTGAGGAAGAAGCCGGGGGCGATGGCGTTGACCCGGATGCCTCGCGGCGCGAGATGCACCGCCAGCCACTGGGTAAGGGAATCCACCGCCGCCTTGGCGTTGGAATAAGCGATCACCTTGGTCAGAGGACGATCGGCGCTCATCGACGACAGGTTGACGATGGTGCCGCGTCGACGCTCGGCCATGCCGTCGCCAAAGACCTGGCAAGGTAGCAGGGTGCCCTTGAGGTTGAGATCAAAAACCTCGCCGTAAGCTTGTAGATCGACGCCGAAAAAACTCTTCTCTTTTGCGGTCTCCGCCGTGTAAGTCTCGGCCTGGGCCGTCGCCTTCGGGCTGTTGCCGCCGGCGCCGTTGACCAGGATGTCGACCGGGCCGAAGCTCGCTTCGATCTTGGCTCGGGCCGCTTCCAGAGAGCTGCGGTCGAGGACGTCGGCCGCGACCACGAGGGTCTCGGTCAGGCCTTTCGCCGCGAGCGCTTTTTGCAGCTCAACGAGCTTGCTTTCGGTGCGTCCGAGAAGGGCGACGCGATGGCCTTCCTCAAGCAGAGCTTCGACCAGGGCGGAGCAAAGGACGCCGGCGGCGCCAGTGACAAGTGCTGTGCTCATTGGGACTCCAGTTTCATGGTTTAAATAAAAAATTCGTGGACTTCGTGTCTTCGTGTTGAGAGGTCTTCCGTTCTTAGAGCTCGACACTTTTTCCGCTCTTCGCCGAGCGGTAGATCGCGTCGATCAGTTCGACCGAGCGACGACCTTCCTGTCCGTTGACTCGAAGGGGCTGGCCGAGACGGATGGCGTCGCAGAAATCCTGCAGGTTGCGGGCGTGCCAGGAGGCGTCGATCGCCTTGGGATCGGCGGCACCAGCGCCGGCGGCGGCACTGTTGAGGCCGAAACGTTGGCGGATGCTGTCGTCAGCCGGGCTTTCGTCGCGGAATTCCCAGTGGCGGAACTTGTCATCGCTCATGATGACGCTGCCATGATCGCCGCCGATTTGGATCTCCGCCGGATGCCCTTTGCGGCTCCAGCAAGCGGTGGTGGCTTGCACCACGCCCTTAGCGCCATTGGCGAAGTCGAGGATGGCGACGGCGCTGTCTTCGACTTCGATGCGTTCATGGGCGATCAGACCGACGCTGGCGCTGACCCGTTTCACCGGCCCCATCAGATGCAGAAGCAGGTCGATGGTGTGAATGCCTTGGTTCATCAGGGCGCCGCCGCCGTCCAGGGCCCAGGTGCCACGCCATTTACCGGAGTCGTAATATTCCTGGGTGCGCCACCACTTGATGCTCGCCTCGGCCAAGGCGATGCGACCGAAACGGCCTGCCTCGATCGCCTCTTTCAGTACTATGGTGCTGGGGTTGAAACGGCGCGGGAAAATTCCCGACAGCAAGACCCGGTTTTTTGCAGCCGCAGCAATCATCTGGTCGATCCGATCCGGCGTCACTTCCAAGGGCTTTTCGCAGATCACATGCTTACCCCCATCCATCGCCGCGAGCGAGAGCTCAAGGTGTGCACCGCTGGGGGTGCAGACACTCACTGCTGACAGGCCCTCGTGCGCCAGAAAGGCGTCAAAATCCGAATAACTCGCACAGCCGTGGCGAGCCGCAAAATCCGCTCCTTTGGCGGCGTCGCGGGCGTAGATCGCGCTCAACTTGGCGCCCGTCACCGAGCGTAGCGCGACGGCGTGAAATTCCGAGATCATTCCGGCACCGATGATGCCTAATCCAACTGGCTCTGACATATCAAGTTCTCCTTGGCTTCTTCAAGGCGAATATCAGGCAATTCGAAAAAACCACATCGAGTTGCCTTAAAAAATTCGGGGGAAACTTCAAATCGAGCCAAAGCTCTTGGCAAAAATAAGGCAAGAACCTAGGCAAGATGCCTGTTTTCAGAAATTCAGGTAGAGCTCGGGACAGCCGATCAGCGATGCAAATGGCAAGGTGATTGATTTTCCTCAGCTTCATTTATGACATTGATGACTGCCCCTAACATTGCTTGCAATGACAGCAAACACTGAGTAGATTCGAATCAACAAATAACCAACGGGAATTCAACATGTTCGCATCCTTCAATTGCCCGGCCTGCCAAAAAGAGACGCCTGTCAAATCGCCTCTCAAGCGTCAGAAAATTCATTGCAAGTTCTGCCAGACCCCCATTCTGTCGCTCAGCGGAGCGGCAGAAAAAGATTTTATCGTCAATGACGTCTATCATCTCCGCCATCTCATCAATTCAGACCAATTCAGCCGGATGTTTGCGGCCCTGAATTTGCAGGATAAAAATCTCTGTCTGGTGCGGGTCTACGATTCTGAATTCTGCGCCGCACTTAGCGACATTCAAGGAATCGGAGAAGTTTTGCAATCCGCCTCGAAAATGGCGGGACGCAATCACTTGGAGGTGATGTCCTGGGGCATCGATGAGGGCTGCCTCTTTCAAGTCAGCCCCTATGTCGAAATTGAGCCCCTCGACGAGATCATCAAAGCCAACCAATGCCTGGAGCTGATCGACGCATTGAATCTCAGCCGTGAACTTCTCACCTCGCTTGATGAAGCCCACTTGGCTTGTAACACCAGCCACTTCAATTTGACCCCGAAAAACATTTATATCGGGCGCGACAGCTGCGTTTATTTCGCCGACTTCGGCATGGTCTCGCAATTGATCAAAGACACGCGTTTCCTGAACTCGCAATTCCCCATCTATGACCTGTCCTTTTTGGCTCCGGAAATGGGTCTGGAAGGCAAGTTTCCACGCGTCTCTTCCGATCTCTACAGCATCGGCTGCTTGATCTATTTCATCGTCACCGGCACCAGCCCCTACGCCAATTGTCAAAGTCCAGCTGAAGTCGCCTACGGGACCCTATTCTTTCCGCCTTCCTTGAGAAACAGCCTGGCGCCTTCCTTCTTCAAGCTTTTCGAACAGTTTATCGCCACCAATCCCAAGGACCGCTTCAATTCCTATTCGGACGCCGTTGCGGCGATTGATCAATTCACGAAATCAAGCTTGGGCGTCGCGGCACCGACACGAGCCGTCCGTCACACCTCAATTTACGATGCAGAGATTTTTGCCGACCTCAAAAACGCCCCGCGAGCCGCGGCATCAAGCCGGAGCTCCAAACTCAAATCGGTCAACGCGGAATCGGCCCGCGCACGCTTAAACACCTTGCGCGATCTTGAGCTGTCGCCGGAAGACATGCGGAAAATGGCGGCCCACACCAAGCGGCGGGGCAAGGCGAAGCCCGACTCCTCTCCTTCCATAGGTCTCATCGTCTTCTGCGCGGTGTCCGGCCTCTCGATCTTGATCGGCCTGCTCTGGATGATGTCTGGCGGCGTCAAGAACCCCGCCGAAGAACCAGCAATCGCCGAAAAGACCAACAACAATTCCGCCGAAAAGACCAACAGCAAACCCGCCGAAAAGACCAACAGCAATTCCGCCGAGAAAACGGTCGGTGCGGCGTGGGAGCAGGAACTGAAAGCTCTGCGGACCGAAATGAATCGCCTGCCGCTCAATCCGGATGGCTTCGCCGCCAGCCTGCAGAGGGCGCGTGTCCTGGCGTCCGCTGACATCACGAAAAACACCTTGCTCGACACCTTTGAAACGACGATCAAGTCACGAGTGGAGAAGGAGGTCCAGGTGGCGATGGTGGCGCTTCGCAGCGACGTCAACTGCTTGGTTTTAGAAAACAAGTTTTCCGAAGCAGTGGACAAATGCACCAACTACTCCGGAAACCTAGCTTCTTCCACCCTGGAACAACGGGAGGCGATGATTGTCAAAATCCGCGAACGGCAATTGCAGAAAGCTATAGAGCCCATTGGTGATGTAGTCAAAAAAGTCGAGCCACTGACTGCTGTATCCTTATCGCCCGAAGAGGAATTGGCCAAGACGAAAAATGACTTGCTATTGAACAGCCTTTCAATTAACTTGACGAAGAAAAATCTGGTGCTTTGCGCTAAGGATCTCAAGGAACTCAGAACTCTTAATCCAGAAGATTTAGAAATTATAAAACTAGAGAAATTGATTGATAAATTAGACACTAAGGCGCTGGACTCTTTGATCATCGAGAACATCTCCTTTGACAAGAATTCAAAGATTATTTACAAGAAGATGGGGATTGAGTATAGCGGCAAGGTGGTGTCAAACAACGAAAGTTCAGTAGTGATAGAAATCTATTACGGCGGAAAAAAAATTCAAACACGTCTCAGCCTCAATGAAATCGATCCCCTGCAATTGCTGCAGTGGGTGAAGACCAACAACGCCTCCGACTCAGCCTTGATCCGGGCTTATTTCTTGTTAAAGAACAATTTCTATGCGCTTGCCGCAAAAGAGATCCACGATTACAAAGGTCTGGCAGCAAAGCTATTCGCCGATGAATTCCAAGAGCAGATCAGCGGCGAAGCCGAGACCGCTTATTTGAAATTGCTGGCTCAAATGAGTATCGAAAGAAGCTGGCTGATGAAGGAGGAGGATTTCAAATTTTCCGAAGATCAGGCGTGGACAGCGCAGCCAGAACTGAATAATTATCTCGAAAAATTCCGAGGTGTTTCTTATCTTGAGAAAAACGGCAAGGAAATCGACTTTCTTAAGAATAAAATACGCTCGACACTGCCTGCCAAAATCCCCAATGGAACAATCTTCGCCAGCTCTGAAGGCAGCCGGGGTACGATAGATTTGCAGAGCGCCCTGAAACAGGAAGGAGTCAAGATCATCCGTCTGCTGCCGGGGATATACGAAGGCAAATACACCCTGAACCAGAAAGGCCTCACCGTGATCGGTCACCCTGAAGCGGTGTTCAGCACCGGCTTAACGGTGGCCAGCTCGGAAGTCATCCTGCGGCGTCTGCGCTTGCAAGAAGGCAATCTCGACATTGCCAAGAAGTCGGACAAAATCACGGTGGAATCCTGCCGGTTCAAAAACTGCGGCATTAATCTCGGTGGCGACAACGACTTGATCTCAATCGATAACTGTTTGATTTTTGGCTTGAGCGGCCCTGGCAACATGCGCAATGTGGAACTGAAAAACTGTACCATTTTGACCCAGAAGCCGAAAGGTGGCACAGCCTTCACCGTGCGAGGATTCAACAAGGGCGCCAGCTTTGTCAACTGCATTCTTGAAGCCCAGGAAGGTTACACCATGGAATTTGACAACCTGACCAATCACAACCTCAAACTCAGCCACTGCCTGATCGCCGGTAAACATGGTTTGGCTCTCGCCTTAAAAGAAGAGCTCAGAATCGATGATATCAGCATCTTCAAAGACAAAATCGCTCGCTTGACCAAGGTGACTAACACCAGAGCACAATTCAAAGATCCAGCCAATGACGATTACCGCCTGAAAGACTTGACCCCCGGCTTCCTCGAAGGCTCCGACCAGAAATCCATCGGCATCCAAATGAACGATCAGCTCGAGTTGGTCAAAGACAAAAACTGAAAGCCATCCAATGAACCTCGCCTCGATTGAATCTCTCCGTCTCGATCTCGAAGGCGAGCGTCTTTTCGACAACCTATCGTGGACCTGGCAAGCCGGCGAATACTGGCTCGTCTGCGGCCCCAACGGCGCCGGCAAATCGCTCCTCGCCCGCCTCCTCGCCGGCAGCGTCCCCAGTGTCCCCGGCCAGGTCAGACTCGGCTACGATCCCGACAAAGATCTCGGCCTCGTCTCCTTCGCCTTACTCGAGGACCTGCTCGCCCGCGAACGCCACGATGACAACAGCGAGTCGACCCCAGGCGGCATCGATCCCGGCCGCTCCGCCGCCACCCTCATCGCCGAAAAAGGCGGCGGCGATTGGCTGCTACGGGTCGGCCTTGGACGTGCCGCCCAAACTGGCCTGCGATTCCTCTCCAACGGCGAAGCACGCCGCAGCCTGCTTGGACGCGCCCTCGCCGGCAAGCCTCGTCTTCTCATCGTCGACGGCCTCTTCGAAGGCCTCGATACCGCCGGTCGCCACGACGCCTGGGCCCTCCTCGAGGAAGCCGCCGCATCCGGCACTGCACTGATGGTCTGCTGCCGCGACCCCGCCGAGGCGCCGCCGGTCTGCACTCACATGCTCCTTCTCAATGCCCTCAAAATCGAGGCCTGCGGCGAGCGCCAAGCGGTCCTAGCCTCGCCTGCCTGGGCCGCCCTCAACAAGCCCCCGCCTCCCCTCCCCGAGCAATTGCCGCCGCAGCTCCCCAGCCTCGCTCTCCTGCCGCCTGGAGCGCCCTTGGTGGAAGTGAGAAATCTACACATCGCTTACGATGGACGCGACATCATCCAAGGACTGAACTGGAGCTTCCGCAAAGGCCAGGGTTGGCTCGTCCTCGGCCCCAACGGCGCCGGCAAGACCACCCTCGCCGCGGTCGTCTCCGGCGACCACCCGCAAGCCTACGCCAATGACGTCGAACTCTTCGGCCGCCGCCGCGGCACCGGCGAAACCCTGTGGGACATCCGCCGCCGCATCGGCGTCGTCACCGCCGAACTCCAGCTCGAGCACCGAGTGCCCGCCAATGTCCTCGAAGTCGCCATTTCCGGCTTCCATGACAGCATCGGCATCTACCGCTCGTGGACCACCGAGCAGGAAGGCGTCGCCCGCGCCTGGTTGAGCGCCTGCGGCATCGAGCATCTCGCCGGCGAAGAATTCGTCCGACTCAGCTACGGCGAACGCCGCCTCGCCTTGCTGGCGCGAGCCCTCGTCAAAGCCCCTGATCTACTCATCCTCGACGAACCCTGCCAAGGACTGGATCGCGCCAACCGCAATGCCATCCTCGCCATCGTTGACCGCGTCGCGACCCGCACCGGCGTCTCGGTTTTGCACATCACCCACGACCCGAGCGAACAGCTGGCCTGCATCAGCCACCGCCTGCGCTTCGTCCGCCAAGGCGAAGGATGGTGCTACGAACAAGAACAGATCTGAGCTCGTTTTGACCTCAAAAAAACAAGCACCGCTTTCGCGGTGCTGAAAGTGGTACACTCGTGAGGGGTCGAACCTCAAACCTTCTGGTTCGTAGCCAGATGCTCTATCCAATTGAGCTACGAGTGCATAAATCTCTGTCGTCCTGGTACACTCGTGAGGGGTCGAACCTCAAACCTTCTGGTTCGTAGCCAGATGCTCTATCCAATTGAGCTACGAGTGCGTCGGACGGCCCAAAGAATACAAGCATGCCGCAAGTCTGCAAGCTGCCTGCAAAAGATTTTCAGAAGAATTTTCACTGCACTCAAAAGACCATCTAACCCCCGCGGAAACGACGATTATAAAAAATTCCTCGCACAGGCGCGAAATTTGGCTGGTAAGCATAAATCAAGCTCATATCTTCAGCATCAGAACATGACCCGCGACAATTTGCGGTCTGCGCATAAACCCCTCATCCCCCAAGGTTCTCACATGCCCCAGCGACTCCTCGCCGCAGCCATCTCCCTCGCCCTGATCAGCTCATGCGGTTCCAGCAAGCCCAAAGCCAAGCATATTAACGATCAAGACAAGGTCGCCATTCCCGAAAAATCCGGGAACACCACCGCCGACGACAAGATCAAACTCGGCAGCTCCTTGACTGACATTGAAACCCTCACCAAGGTTGATGGCGAAGGCAATAGCAAGCTCAATCAACTCCCCATCGTCAAGCACGATGTCGCCGCCGTCCACTTCGACTTCGACTCCGCCGCCATCGCCGCCGCCGAGTTCCCCAAGGTCCAGGCCATGGCCGCCTTCCTCACCGCTAACCCCGATTACGTCTGTGTCGTCAAAGGCTACTCCGACGAACGCGGCAGCGAAGAATACAACCGCTCACTCGGCGAGCGCCGCGCCCTCGCCGTCAAAGACGCCCTGATCAAAAACACCGCTGCTCTCGCCTTGCGCTTGAGCTCGCAGTCGATGGGCGAAGAAAAAGCCGCCGCCAACGGCAATGACGCCGTCTGGAGCGCCGACCGCAAGGCCGAATTCGAAGTCCTCGACGCCAGCAAAACCAAGTAATTTTCCCCTCTCAAGAAAACTCAGGAAACTCCACCATGATCAAGAAAATCCTCGTCGCCGCCGTCGCACTCTCCCTCTTCACCGCCTCCTGCGGTAAATCGCGCGCAGTCTATGCCCGCAATAACACTGTTGAACCCGGACCCGTCGATGGCGCCGGCCCCGGCGCTGGCGGCACCGGCGGCTTGGGCGATATTGGCGCTGGCGGAATTGGCACGGGTGGCGGCACCATCGGCAGCCTTGACACCGGCGGCGGTAATGGGATCGGCGAGTTTGGCACCGACCTCAAAGGCACTCCCGTCGCCCACGGCGTTGAGCACGTCTACTTCGGCTTCGACTCGGCCGCCGTCGCCGCTTCCGAAGACCATAAATGCGCCTCCATCGCCGAACTGCTGGTGCAAAACCCCGCCTACGTCTGCATCATCAAAGGCCACTGCGACGAACGCGGCAGCGAAGAGTACAACCGCGCCCTCGGCGAGCGCCGCGCCATCGCCGTCAAGGACATCCTGGTCAAGATCCGTCCCGAGCTCGAAAGCCGCATCACAACCCAGTCGATGGGTGAAGAAGTCGCTCAGCTCGGCGGCAGCAGCGATGACGTCTGGAGCAAGGACCGCAAAGGCGAGTTCGAAGTTCTCGACCAATCGAAGAAGTGATCTCGCCGCCGGTGCGACTCATCGGCATCCTGCTGGCCTCGGCTCTGGCCTTGGCCAGCTGTCAGCAAGGCGTCGCGGCTAGAAGCCGCGGCGTTTTGCCGTCAACGCAAAACACACTCTATTTGACCGCCTCCCCCAAAGTCACTGGCCACTTCATCCTGCCCAAGGCCGATAAAGGAGCCTCAGGCATCGCCGCCAACAGCGATAACAGCGGCATCGTCGATGAACTCGGCGACAAGGTTGAGACCTCCTATCCGCCGATCCTTTTTGATTTCGACAGCACCGCCCTCCCCAAGGGAAGCGACACCCTTCTCGTCCAGCTCGCCTCGGCACTCGGAAAACACGATAACTGGACCTTGATCATCGGCGGCCACACCGACCAGCAAGGCAGCGAAGAATACAACCGCGCCCTCAGCGAACGCCGCGCTCTCATGGTTCAGGAACGCTTGATCAAACTTCATCCATGGACCAAAGACCGCATCCGCAGCGTCGCATGGGGCTCCGAACGCCCCGCCCTCGAAGCCTCCGATCCCGCCAGCCAAGCTCGCAACCGCCGAGTCGAATTCGAATTCTGGGCTCGCTGAGCCCAAGCCTTAACAACAACACAAAACCCAGGAAAAACCCATGATCAAAAACATCCTCGTCGCCGCCGTCGCACTCTCCCTATTCACCGCCTCCTGCGGCAAATCGCGCTCCGTCTACGCCCGCAACAACAGCGTCGAGCCCAATGCCGCCAGCGACCTCAACAGCAAGAACAACTCCGGCGACAATCTCAACAATCTCGACAACCTGAATAACAAGAACAAAAACGCGGAAGATCTCGCCAACCTCAATGACGGCAAGAACAACATCCTCGACCCGAATGGACTTCCCGGCACTGGTGGCACTCCCGTCGAGCACGGCATCGCCCCGGTCTACTTCGCCTTCGACTCCGCCGCCCTCGCCGCTTCCGAAGACAGCAAGTGCGCTGCCATCGCCGAGTTGCTGGTCCAGCACCCTGCCTATGTCTGCATCATCAAAGGCCACTGCGACGAACGCGGCAGCGAGGAATACAACCGCGCCCTCGGCGAGCGCCGCGCCATCGCCGTCAAGGACATCCTGGTCATGATCCGCCCCGAGCTCGAAAGCCGCGTCACCACCCAGTCCATGGGCGAAGAAAAAGCCCAGCTAGGCGCCGGCAGCGACGCCGTCTGGAGCCAGGACCGCAAAGGCGAATTCGAAGTTCTCGACCAGTCGAAAAAGTAAGTCGCAAAGACTCCTTACTTCAATCAAGCCCGGCACTCAGTCCTGAGTGCCGGGCTTTTTATCCCTTACGGCGCCACTTCGATCTCCTGCTCCTTGCTGGAGCGCGGCACGCCGCCGTCACGCACCAGCATCACCAATTTGCGAGGCGCGGTCAATGGCTTGAGCAGACGCAGTTCGCCGCTGCTCCGATTGAGATCGAAAACCCCGTCTTCATTGCCGCTTTTCAACGTGAATTCATGCAAGTCGCGCGGGTCGGCGTCTTCGGCCTTGTAAACCCCGAGAATTCCGGGTTTGGCTGCGGCGATTTTCGCTTGACCGAGAATCGCCGTCACCGGACGATTGCCGCACCAGGTCGGACCAGATTTCTTCGCCGTTTCACGTGCCTTGGCGCCGAGCGGGAATTCGCCCTTGCCGAGGCCGTAGCGCTCGAACCAGGAAGCCAGATCGGCATGGGCCGCGCCAGACAGGCAGACCAGCATCCGGTCGCGTCGCCGCTGTCCTTCATCGCCGTCAGTCAAAGCCGCCAATTCGGCGTCTTCCTGCGGCTTGTCGTGGAATCGCCCGAGACGACCCAGGGCATCGCGCCAAATCTCCCAACCGAAGGACTCGGCGAGGCCGAAATGAAAGTCGTAGGCGACCGGCGATTCGCAGGCCGCCGTCCAGCTCCGGTCCTTCTCCGGCAAGGCGAGGAAATCCTTCATCGCCGCCAGGCGCGAGGAGCCGTCCCAGGTCGAGTGCGTCTCGACGTCCCAGGGACCGCGGTGATGCAGCTTCATGTAGACGATCGCCGGCAGGAGATTGACGTCGACCTCAGCGTGAGTGGCGATGGTGTACTCATCGCGGTAGCACGACTGGAAGCCGTGACCGAGTTCGTGGTAGAGCCCCCAGTCGCCGTCGCGGAAGAGATTGGGCTTGATCAGGAGATGATCGCCATCACCGGGACCAAGCATGAGCGGATAGCCGGAGTGGTGCAGTCCGACGCTGACCTGAATGTCTTGCACCGCAGTCTCCGGACGTTGGCGCCAAGGGCCGAAGCCCAGCCATTCATCACCAAGGCGGATGACCTCGTCCCAGTGCTTGGCGTAAGCCTGTGGATTGTCGAGTTTGCTCAGCTCGCTGCGCGGCAGATACGAGACCATGTGCGACGAGCGCAAATAACCCCAGGCTCCGGGATTGAGGCGGGCCTGTTTCCACTGTTCCGGAGTGGTCACTCCGAGCTCATAGACCGGAGCTTCCAAGGCGCCTTCAAGTACCACCTCGACCTCGCCGAGATCGAGCCCCGGTTCGACATGGAAACGGATCAGCCCGCCAAAGGGAGTGCCGAGTTTCGTCTCGTTCAATTCAAGCTTGAAATTACGGACGATCGAGGGGAAGCGGCGCAGCTCTTCCTTGGCGTTCTCAGCCCGCCACAACTGGTCTTCGTGGATGCCGATCATCAGCTCAAGTCCCTTGCCGGCGAGTGCCGCCGGAATTTTCACCGTCACGACCTGTCCCGCCGGAGCGTAGAGTCCGGTCTCGATCCAAGTGCCCTGTTCGACGCAATTCTGCAGTGTCGTATTGGCCGGCGAGGCGGCCCGGAAGCGCCGTGTCTGCGGCTGGCTTTTGCCCTCTGCGCAAAGCCCAGGAAAAGCCGCCGCTGCGGAATGCACAAAGAGCTTCTCGGGACTGATTTTATCGAGCTCGAGCCGCTCTTGATTGAGTAGGATGTCGGCGACCGGATCGAGGCCCATCTTCCAAGGTTTTTCTGCGCTCGGCGCAATCCAGCCCCACTTCTGACGCTGATCCTGAATCAACTTGGCGAGAATCGGCGGCGGATTGTCCAAGGCGAGGGATTCTTCGACGCTGCGACAGGCGAGGAGGCGCTCCTTTTCCCCGAGCTTGCCCGCAGCCAGGGCAGCGGCGGCCTTGGGGATCGAATGAAGCGGATTCGAATGATTAGGGAAAGCCAAGGGTTTGTCATTAGAAGAGATGTCGGCACTGAGCCTGAGTCCGGCATCGGCGAGGAGGCTGTCGAGGGTCTTGCGGCTCTTTTCGTCGAGGGCCCAGACGGTGCACAGGACGATCAAGCCTTCGCCTCGCTCAAGACGGGTTTTGACATCCAGCAGTGTCGCCTCGTGGTTGAGGCCATCCTGCTGGATCAAGCAGAAGCCACCAGGCATTTCCCCGCACTCGCTCAGACCGGCGTTTTTTGCGGCTTCCGCAAGGCCGTCGTGGCAATACAGGCGGCCCGCCGTTTTGCCGCGTCCGCACCATTTCGCCGCGCGGCTTAAAAGCTTGGGATCGGCGTTGAGCATGCTGTCGTGACCAAAAACCAGGACGCGAGATCTTTGCGGGTCGTCTTTCCAGAAGCCGAGGGCGGCTGGGATGCGACCATCTTCTTCGATCGCCAGGAGCTGGCTGTTTTCGCCGGAGAGCAGGAAGCTGCCGCTGTCGCCGTTGAACTTGATCCCGGTGGAATCCCCGATGATCTCCTGGCGGTCGGATTCGGCGGCCGCGAGGCTGGCGACAAACAGGCTCAAGGAGGCAAAAAGGCAGAGACACGGGCGCATGAGGAACTCCGGGCTGGGGGGGAGATACTCAGTAGGATAGCGTCGTGACCGGGCGGTTCCCTCGCGCCGGGAGGAAGAATCTACAAATCGGGACGGCGGAAGCGGCGCTCTTTAGACAAGAGGAAGGAGCTTAAAAAGCCCCATATGGCGCCGAGGGCCGCTGCAGCCGCCTGGGCGGTGGCGGGCACCTGGTCGGCCATGAAGCTCATCGGCTTCGGCTGGAACAGCAATTCCAAGACTAGCCAAATGGCAAGGATGAAGGCGACGGCACCGGAAAACTGGCCGCAATAATATTTATCCATCCGGCTGCGAGCCCAGAGAAATCCAGCGAAGCCGAAGGTCAGCGGACCAAAGCCATAACAGCTCAGCGGGCCGGTATGCCACGCTTGCAGGATGAACACCGGCAGACCGAGGCCGAGAGTCAAGACCGCGAGGTAAAGCTTGCCGCTGACCTGCTCAATCCGGGCCGCAAAAAGACCGCCGAGACCGACGGTGATGGCGAAGAGGAGCGGATGGCTCTGCAGGAACAGCGGCGAGATCAAACGCCAGGGCTGGCGCCAAGGGACGGGCACATGCTCGCGCAGGACCGCCACATCGATCAGGCGCGGCTGCTCCGGGCTGATGTAAAAAAACACCTGCAGTCGCTCCATGTGCCGTCCCCAGTCAGCTACGGCAAAGCCGAGAGTCGCGACGAAAAGCAGGAGGAAAGTCACTGGATGTGCCCGGATCCACGACCACAGACGGTCGATGGAGCTTTCCGGATTCAGCGTCGTATGCTCCGCCAAGATGCTGCGCGCCGCCGCCATCAAAGGCTCGTCGACCAGGAGCTGATAGCCATCTCCTCCCGGTTCGAGCCGGTGCGGGATGCCATACTGCTCCAACAAGCGACTGATCGCCTGGGCATTTTCTTGTTTGCGGATGCTGATCAAAGCTTTCATCGCCGCCTCCAGAGCTACCTCAAAATAACCCCGGAAATAGAAGATGAGGAGCGCTCCGCCAAAGAGCTTGATACAGCACTGGAGAGCGGGCATTTCGGCGCTAAGATGGCGGATTACCCAAAGAGGAGCTTTCCATGCCTGCGTTTTCCCTGCACCCCGGCGACAGCGTCGCCTTCATCGGCATCGGTGTCATGGGGCGCTCCATGGCCGCCCATCTGATCAAAGCCGGCTTCAGCGTCCGCATCCACACCCGCACCGCAGCCAAAGCCGCCGAATTGCTGGCCCAGGACGCGATCTGGTGCGATTCGGCGAGCGAGGCCGTTCGCGGTGCCAAAGCAGTGATCACCATGCTCGGCTATCCCGACGAAGTCCGCCAGGTCCTGCTCGGTTCCAAGGGTCTGATCTCGGCTTGCATCGCCCCCTGCCTGATCATCGATATGAGCACCTCCGAACCCAGCCTCGCGGTCGAGATTGCGGCCGCCGCAAAAGCCCGCGGTCTTGACGCCCTCGACGCTCCGGTTTCCGGCGGCGATCTCGGCGCCCGCAACGCCGCTTTGTCGATCATGGTCGGCGGCGACGCTGAAGCCTTCGAAGCCGCTCGTCCGCTCTTCGCAGCGATGGGCAAAACCATCGTCCACCAGGGCCCGCCCGGCACCGGCCAGCACACCAAAATGGCCAACCAGATTGCCATCGCCGGCAACATGATGGGGGTGATGGAAGCCCTCCTCTACGCCCGCCGCTGCGGACTTGATCCGGAACAAGTCCTTGCCAGCATCGGCAGTGGCGCCGCCGGCTCTTGGAGCTTGAACAATCTCTACCCTCGCGTCCTCCGCAACGACTTCGCTCCCGGCTTCTACATCAAGCACTTCGTCAAAGACATGGGCATCGCCCTGAGCGAAGCCAAGTCGCGCAATCTCCGCCTCCCCGGCCTCGAACTGGCACACAGCCTGTATAGCGACTACATGCAAGCCGGCGGCGGCGATGAAGGGACCCAAGCGCTGTACAAGGCGCTGGACCGGTTCAATGGAGCGAAGTAAGCTCTTCGCAGCTCCAGACCTCAAGGTCATTGGACCTTTTCTGAGATAGAAAACTCACAACTCCTTGACCTTGTGACCCTGTGACCTGTGACCAACTAGCACCCTTACTCCCTCACTCCCCAACCTTCAAAGGCTCCCCATGAAAAACCTCATCCTCCTCGCTTCGCTTCTCGCCGCTGGCTGCACCACCACCATCGTTTCGGCGCCGCAACACCTGATGCCCGCCAATGCCCTCGGCCGCTTCGAACCGTGCAACTTCACCGGCACTCCCACCGAAGCGGAAATCAAGGACGGCGTTCTTACCCTGCCGATGGGCCAGCCGCTCAGCGCCGTCGCCTGGAAAGGCGAGCCGCCGCAGCGCGACATGTATCGCCTCAGCTACGAAGCGCGCCGGATCGACGGCCTCGACTTCTTCGCCGCCTGCACCTTCCCGGTCGGCCAGAACTCACTCACTCTTGTCCTCGGCGGCTGGTCCGGCGCAGTCTGCGGTTTGTCCAACATCGACGACAACGATGCCGCCCACAACAGCACCACCCGCAATGACGTCCTGTTCGAAAACGGCCGTTGGTACAAGATCGACATCGAAGTCCGCCACGGTCTCATTGAAGTCTTTCTAGACGGCAAGAGCTTCATGAAAGCCGACACCAATGGCAAAAAAGTCGACACCCGTCCCGAAGTGGAACGCACCAAGCCTCTCGGATTCTGCTCCTTCGAATCGAAAAGCGAAATCCGCAAGATGATGATTCAGAAGCTGCACGAGTGATGAAGATTCTCCTCACCGGCGCCACTGGCCTGCTCGGACGGGCGATTTCCCGCGAACTCAAGTCGCATGAAGTCCTCGGCCTGAGCTGGAGCCGCAGCGCTCCCGGACTGCGCCGCTGCGACCTCACCGATGCCGCGGCATTGAACTCGGTGCTGGAAGAATATCGGCCCGATTTCATCATTCACGCCGCTGCTGAAAGACGCCCCGACGTCTGTGAGAAAAATCCCGTCGCCAGCGCCGCTCTCAACCTCGGCTCGACCCGTCAACTCGCGGACTGGGCCGCAAAAAACTCATCGCGCCTGCTCTTCGTCTCCACCGACTACGTCTTTGATGGCAGCACCCCGCCTTATGCGGAAGACGCAAAACCCAACCCTCTCAACGCCTACGGACTGGGCAAGCTCGAAGGCGAAAAGATCTGCCGGAACAGCTCGGATCGGGCTTTGGTCCTGCGTGTTCCGGTGCTCTACGGCGAAGTCGAGCACTGGGGCGAAAGCTCGGTGCTGGATGTCGTCCCACGTCTTCAATCGGGCGAGAGTCTCAAGCTCGATGACTGGGCCACCCGCTTCCCCACCTACACCGGCGATGTCGCACTTGCGCTTGCCGCAATGACCAAGCACCTCGCATCGCATCAAGATCTACCGGGCGGGATCTATCATTTCTCCGGAGACGAAGCTCTGAGCAAATACGCCATGACTGGTCTGATCCAAGCTGTCGGAGGCTTTGATTCCGAGCTTGTGCCCATCCCCTCCCCGCCCGCGACCGCGGCGCCGCGTCCCCGCAACGCTCAGCTCAGCTGCGGCAAACTCGATCGGCTCCTGCCCGGTCTGCGCCGCAGCCGCTTCGCCGAGGTGCTGACGGGATTAGACTTGACCGCAAAAAAAACTTTGACTTAACATTTCAATCCATTGATAACAAAAGCCTTGCAATAAATCCAAAGATCGAATTTCTGGCAATCTGCTAAGAATCTCCGCAAGCCTCCCGAATCATCCGGAGGCGGATGGAGATAAGAGTCATGTTGGCGGCGGGAATCATATTGGGCTTGGCGGGGAGTCTGCACTGCATCGGCATGTGCGGCCCTCTCAATCTTGCCTTGCCCCTGCCGCAAAATCAGCGACGAGCTTATCAGATCTCCCTTTTTCAGCTTCAGCTCGGCCGCATTATCGGCTACAGCCTGCTTGGCGCCTTGGTCGGCAGTTTCGGCTTCCTCTTGCACGACCTGCTCTTGCAGCAAAGCCTGTCCCTCGGCCTCGGCCTGCTTCTCTTCCTCTTCCTCGTCCTCACCTGGGTCGGCAAACAGCCGTCGCCGCCGCCTTGGCTGCGCCGCGCCTGGGGCGCCTTGATGCGTCGCGAAGCTTGGCTGCTGGTCGGCCTGCTCAACGCCCTCCTCCCCTGCGGATTGAGTTTCGCCGCCCTCACTGCCGCAGCGGCCGAAGCCAGCCCTTGGCGCGGTGCCGCCTTCATGGCGATCTTCGGGCTCGCCACCGTTCCCGCCCTCTTGGCGACCGCCGCGACGCGGCAGAAACTCCTTTCCTGGCCTAGGCTCCGCCGCCTCGCGCCGTCGCTCTCCATCGGCATTCTCGCAGCTCTCTTGATGATCCGCGGCCTCGGCCTCGGTATCCCTTGGCTCAGCCCCTCCGTCACCCATGATTCGGGTAAAGTCAAAATCAGCTGCTGTCACGAGGACTCGCCATGAGCCGCAAAACACTTAGATTGTCTCCGCAAACGGAGACTCCGATGATCTTTCCTTCCGACCTCAGCCCCTCGCAACGCCTGCACGAATTAGAAGCGCTCAGCGCCGCCCTCGACGAAACCTCGATCGTTGCCGTCACCGACCCGTTTGGCATCATCAATCACGCCAATCGCCGCTTCTGCGACATCTCGGGTTACACCCTCGAAGAGCTGCTCGGCAAGAATCATCGCATCCTCAATTCCGGCACCCATCCGAAATCCTTCTTCACTGCCATGTGGCAGCACATCGGCGCCGGCAAGATCTGGCGCGGCGACATCTGCAACCGGGCCAAAGACGGCTCGCTCTACTGGGTTGACACCACCATCGTCCCGATCACCGGCACGAATGGTCAGGTCGACCGCTACATCTCGATCCGCCACGTCATCACCCAACGCATGGAGTTGATGAGCGCCCTCAACGCCTCCGAAGCACGTCTCAACGCCATTCTCGATGCTTCCGCCGACGGCGTCGTCGTTCTCGAATCAAACTCCCAGGTCCGCCGCATCAACGCCTCCGCCGCGGCCATGCTCGGCTGCTGCCCCGCTATCGCCATCGGCCGCGATGCCCGCGACTGGCTCCCCGGTTGGGAACCCGGCATCGGCACCCGCGAAATCCTCGCACGAAATGAAGCCGGTCAAGACCTGCCGCTCTTCCTCAACGAACGCAGCCTCGTCCATGGCGGCGAAAACCTCACCCTGCTCTTCCTGCGCAACCTCTCGGAACAGAAAGAGACCGAACGCACCCTCGATTTGATGCGCCATCAGCTCGACGTCCAGACTCTCTTCAATCAGCGTCTCTCCGCCCTCGCCGCCATGGCCGGCGGCATCGCCCACGAGCTCAACCAGCCGCTCTCCGGCATCCGCGTCTATGCCGACATGGTCGCCAACAGCATCGACAACAAACAAGTTCTCGATCCGCAGTCCACCGGCATCACCATGGGCAAGATCATCCGCCTCGTCGACCGCGCCGCCTCGATCATCGAACACATGCGCCAGTTCGCCTCGGAAAAATCCCCCGGAGACCTCCGCTCCGAACGCCTGCCCCTGCGCCAGGCCGTCGATGCCTCCCTCGAACTCGTCGGCCAACAACTGCGCAACCGCGGCATCGCCTTCCGCAATGAAATCGACGCCTCGCACCTCGTCCTTGGCAATCAACACCGGCTCGAACAGGTCTTCATCAACCTCTTCACCAACTCGCGTGACGCCATCGTCGATAAACCCGTCCCGCCCCTCGGCGGCCACTTCATCCGCCTCCGCTCCCACCTGTCGCCGCAAGGTCTCGAAGTCATCGTCGACGACTCCGGTCCCGGCGTGCCGGAATCGGTGCGCGACAAGCTCTTCGACCCCTTCGTCTCGAGCAAGGCCCCCGGCGCCGGCACGGGGCTCGGCCTGCCCATCTGCCACGGCATCCTGAAAGATTGCGGCGCCAGCATCCGCCTGCATCGCACCAGTCCCGACGGCACCAGCTTCATCCTCAACTTCCCGCGCTGCTGAAACCAAAGGCAAAATCATGATTGACCCGATCCTGAATAAATTCGACGTCCTGGTGGTGGATGATGACGAAGCCGTCCGCGACTCGCTGTCCTCCTTCCTCGGCTCCGTCGGCATCCAGGTGCGCACCGCCTCGACCCCGGAAGAAGCCCTCGGCATCGCCCGCAACGAAGGCGTGCAAGTGGTGATCTCCGATGTCCGCATGCCTGGCATGGACGGCATCACCCTGCTTGGGAAGCTGCACGAAATCTGCCAGGACACCGAGGTCCTGATCGTCACCGGCCACTCCAACGAACAGCTCGCCATCGACGCCCTGCGAGCCGGCGCCTTCGACTACTTCCGCAAGCCCCTCAACGCCCGCGAAATCGTCGAATCTTTGCGGAAGACGAGACAGTTCCAACTTCTCCGCGCCGAAAACCGCAATCTCAAGGCCCTGATCGAACGCACCCAGGAAGCTGTCGGCGCGCCGGTCTTCGGCAGTGCCCCCGCTTCGCAAGAACTTCTCGCCCGCCTGCAACGCGCTGCCGCCGCCACCGAAACCACCGTCCTCCTCTGCGGCGAAACCGGCACAGGCAAAGAAGTCGCTGCCCGCTTCCTGCACCAGCACTCGCGACCCTCGGACGCCCCCTTCGTCGCCGTCAATTGCGGCGCCTTCCCCGAACAGCTGCTCGAAGCGGAACTCTTCGGCCACGAAAAAGGCGCCTTCACCGGCGCCGACAAGCAGAAGCCCGGCATCTTCGAAATGGCCCAGGGCGGCACGGTCTTTCTCGACGAGGTCTCGGAGATGAGCCTCGGCGCCCAATCGCGTTTCCTCCGCGTCCTCGAAGAACGCAAATTCCGCCGCGTCGGCGGCACCCGAGAAGTCGAGCTCACCGGCGTCCGGGTCATCGCCGCCACCAACCGCGACTTGAAGATGCTGGTCGAGGAAAAGAAATTCCGCGAAGATCTTTACTGGCGCCTGTCGGTGGCCCGAATCGAGCTACCTCCCCTGCGCGAACGCCGCCAGGACGTTACTCCCCTGGCCCGTCGTTTCCTCGACGAACTCAGCACCCGCTTCCGCCGTAAAATGAGCTTGGGGAAACCCGCCGAACGAGCCCTCGCCGTTTACAATTTCCCCGGCAACATCCGCGAACTCCGCAACCTCCTCGAACACGCCGCAGTTTTCGCAGCCAACACCGTCATCAGCCCGCGCGATCTCGGCATCCCGAATGCCCCCGGCGACGTCCCCGACCTCCCCGATGCCCCTTTGGCCCCCCTCCCCGTCGCCGCGCCCCCTGTTGCCACGGCACCCGCGAACAAAACCGCAGCTCCCGCCATCGGCGACAACCTCGACCTCGACCAGATGGAACACAACCTGGTCAAAGAAGCCCTGCGTCGCCACCCCGGCAACCATACCCGCGCGTCCAAAGCCCTCGGCATCACCCCGCAAGCGCTCTACCGCAAACTCGAAAAATTTGGCATGAAGAAGCTCAGCGGCGAGTGATGGCCGCCCGATTCGACGACTAAAAAACGCCCCGGTTTTCACCGGGGCGTTTTTGCGTGAATCGCACAGCGATCAGAGATCGAAGCCGGCGAAGGCGTCTTCGTGGACGGCGTTGTCGATCTGGCCGACGACATAGGAGGAGATTTCGGCTTCTTGGGGAGCGACCTGGACGTTGTCGGACACCAGCCAGGAATTGATCCACGGCAGGGGGTTCTGAGTCGTCGAGAAGACGTTTTTGAAGCCGATGGCGCGGAGGCGGTTGTTGGTGATGTACTCGACGTATTGGCAGAGGATGTCGGCATTGAGACCCATCATCGAGCCATCCTTGAAGAGGTACTTGGCCCATTCTTTTTCCTGCTCGGCGGCGGTGATGAAGATCTGGTAGACCTGACCTTCGCACTCGCGGGCGATCTCCTGCATTTCGGGATCGTCTTTGCCTTCGTGGATGATCTTGATGATCTCCTGGGTGCCGGCAAGGTGCAAGGCTTCGTCGCGGGCGATGAAGCGGATGAGCTTGGCGTTGCCTTCCATCAATTGACGTTCGGCAAAGGCGAAGGAGCAGGCGAAGCTGACGTAGAAACGCACGGCTTCGAGGACGTTGACGCTGACCATGGTCAGGTACAGACGGCGCTTCAGGTCGCGCTTGCTGACGCGGATGCTCTTGCCGTTGATCTCGTGCACGCCTTCGCCGAGGAGCGAGTAGTAGTTCGTGCCTTCGATCAAGGCATCGTAGTACTGCGAGATCGAGGCGGCGCGCTTGATGATCTCGGGGTTCTTGACGATGTCGTCGAGGACGACCGAGGGGTTAGGGAAGATGTTGCGGATTATGTGGGTGTAGGAACGCGAGTGGATGGTCTCGAAGAAAGACCAGGTCTCGATCCAGGTTTCCAGCTCGGGAGTGGAGACGATCGGCAGGAAGGCGATGTTGGGCGAGCGGCCCTGGATCGAGTCGAGCAGAGTCTGGTACTTCAGGTTGGAGACGAAGATGTGGCGCTCATGTTCATCAAGCTTCTCCATGAAGTCGATGCGATCGCGCGACAGGTCGATTTCTTCAGGACGCCAGAAGAAGCTGATCTGCTTATCGATGAGCTTTTCGAAGATCGGGTGGCGCTGCTCGTCGTAGCGCGACACGTTGACGTTCTCGCCGAAGAACATCGGCTGCTTCAGATGGTTGTAAGCAGTGCGGTTGAAGACGCTGAATTGCATGGTTCTCAACTAGGTTGAAAGGTTGAAAGGTTGAAAGGCGAAATCAAGCAATGAACTAGGCTAAACGGCAGTCTGGTTTCTGGGCTCATCGCCTTTCAACCTTTCAACCTTTCAACCTCTTTTCTTCAGATCTTGCAGGCACCACCGGCGCAGGAGTCGTTGCCGTCTTCCTGGGCGTCATCGGCGCCGTCGCGGGTGTTGTGGTAGTAGAGGGTTTTGACGCCCCATTTGTAGGCGTTGAGGATGTCTTGAAGAAGAGTCTTCATCGGCACCTTGCCGCTGTCGAAACGGGCGGGGTCGTAGTTGGTGTTGGCGGAGATGGTCTGGTCGACGAATTTCTGCATGGTGGCAACGAGCTGGAGGTAGCCGGTGTTATTGGGCATGGTCCAGAGCAGTTCGTATTTGTGGCCGAGGCGTTCGATCTCGGGGACGACCTGTTTGGTGATGCCGTCTTTCGAGGCTTTGACGGAGACCAGGCCGCGGGGCGGCTCGACGCCGTTGGTGGCGTTGGAAATCTGCGACGAGGTTTCGGAGGGCATCAAAGCCGACAGGGTGGAGTTGCGCATGCCGTATTTGAGGACGTCGGAGCGCAGAGCTTCCCAGTCGAGGCGTAGCTCTTCCTTGCAGAAGCTATCGATATCTTTTTTGTAGGTCTCGGTGGGCATGATGCCTTTCGAGTAGGTGGTCTCATGGAATTTCGGGCAGGGGCCGAATTCCTTGGCGAGTTTGACCGAGGCTTTCATCAGGTAGTACTGCATCGCTTCGAAGGCGCGGTGGGTCAGGCCGATGGCAGAGCCGTCGGAGTAACGGACGTTGTTCTTGGCAAGGTAATAGGCGTAGTTGATGACGCCGACGCCGAGGGTGCGGCGGTTCATCGACGAGTTCTTCGCCGCGGGCAGCGGGTAACCCTGGTAGTCAAGCAGCGAGTCAAGGGCGCGGACGACGATCTCGGCCAGATCTTCGAGCTCATCGAGATTGCCGATAGTGCCGAGGTTGAAGGCGGAGAGGGTGCAGAGGGCAATCTCGCCTTCGGCGTCGTCGATCTGCTGCAGCGGCTTGGTCGGCAGGGCGATTTCGAGGCAGAGGTTGGATTGGCGGATCGGTGCGACGGCGGGATCGAAGGGACTGTGAGTGTTGCAGTGGTCGACGTTCTGAAGGTAGATGCGGCCGGTGTTGGCGCGCTCGGTGACGAAAAGGCCGAAGAGATCGATGGCTTTCAGGGTTTTCTTGCGGATGTTCGGGTCCTGCTCGTACTTGAGGTAGAGCTCGTCGAATTTCTGTTGGTCGGCGAAGAAGGCGTCGTAGAGCCCGGGCACGTCGGAAGGAGAGAAGAGCGAGATGTTGCCGTTGGCAATCAGGCGCTCGTACATCAGCTTGTTGAACTGGACGCCATAGTCCATGTGGCGGACGCGGTTGTCTTCAGTGCCCTTGTTGTTTTTCAGGACGATGAGCGATTCGACTTCGATGTGCCAGAGGGGGAAGAAGACGGTCGCGGCACCGCCACGGACACCGCCTTGCGAGCAGCTCTTGACGGCGGTCTGGAAGTATTTGTAGAAGGGGATGCAACCGGTGTGGAAGGCTTCGCCGCCACGGATCGGCGAGCCGAGGCCGCGGATGCGACCGGCGTTGATGCCGATGCCGGCGCGCTGCGACACGTACTTGACCACGGCGGAGGCGGTGGCATTGATCGAGTCGAGGTTGTCATCGCATTCGATCAGGACGCAGGAGGAGAATTGGCGGGTGGGGGTGCGAACGCCGGACATGATCGGGGTCGGCAGGGAGATCTTGAATTGCGATGCGGCGTCGTAGAAGCCCTTGATGTGCTTGAGTCGGCTGTCGCGGGGATATTTCGAGAAGAGACAAGCGCCGACCAGCATGAAGAGGAACTGCGGGCTTTCGTGGATCTGGCCGGTGACGCGGTTCTGGACCAGGTATTTGCCTTCGAGCTGCTTGACTGCGGCGTAGGCGAAATTGAGGTCGCGGCTGTGATCGATGGCGCGGTCCATCTCGGCGAAGTCGTCTTCGGTGTAGTCGCTGAGCAGGTGCGAGTCGTATTTACCCATCTCAACCATTTTGCGCACGTGGGTGTGCAGCGAGGGAGGTTCGAACTGGCCGAAGGCCTTTTTGCGGAGATGGAAGATGGCGAGGCGGGCCGCCATGTACTGATAGTCGGGTTGATCCTTGGAGATCAGGTCGGCAGTGGTCTTGATCAAGGTTTCATGGATCTGGCTGGTCTTCATGCCTTCCATGAACTGGATGTGCGACTTGAGCTCGACTTGCGACACCGAGACATTGTTGAGTCCCTTCGAGGCCCAAGTCAAAACCTTGTGGATCTTGTCGAGATCGAGACGCTCGCGGCGTCCGTCACGTTTGGTCACTTGAATGTCGTTGCTCATACCGCCCCTTTCTGCTCGATTTTGACTCGCCGACAATCCCCTCGCCCAAGAACAGCGAACGTAAATTCGCATCTTCAGAAGAATCCGGCACCCCATCCCTTTAGCGGCTCGGCGGCTGCCTTTCCACCCCTACCAAGTGACTTGTCTCGAATTTTTCATTGGTTTTTCTACGGATAGGGGGCTTGACATGCACAAGGCACTACAGCTAGGGCTCAAGCCAAGTTATCAACAGAAAAAACCGCCGAATTTGTGCGTGGAGCATTTTTCCACCATTTTGTCTAGTAGCGATTTCATGAAAATCATCGTAAAGCCCTCAGGAGAGGGCAAACCCCGTCGCTGCATGAAAGATGGAAAAAAATTCCTTGACTATAGATGATCACCCCGGATCCACGGCCCCCAGGAGTTTGATCCCTAATAAAAATCAGCACTCCAGAGGCTCACTTATAAGCGACTGCTTGCCAGCGCTTTCGCCATGATGCTTATTCATTTGGCCAAGCCCCTGCGGCGTTGCGCTTGCCGCGACAGCGTTTAAGGTGGCGGATGACCGCAGGAGACAACGATGTTCAAAAGCCTCGAAATCAGCCTTGATGACTGCATCATAGATCTTGATGAGGTCGAACTCCGTTTGCGCCATGCTTTAAAGGGATACCGGCTCACCGGCGCCATGCAGCGTCGCGACCGCCTCCTCTTCTGCTTTGAAAAAGGCGGCGCCGGGGAGGTCTGGCGCCTCCGCCCCCTGCTCAGCGCCGGCGCCCCGCAGCTTCGTGATGACATCGAAGCTCATTGGCGCGGCGATCAGATTTTCCTCACCGCCTTCTGGCTTAACGACAACGAGGCCATCGGCCTCTTCAGAGATGAAAAAGGAACCCGCCCATGATCCGTTGCCTCCTTCTATCCTGCCTCTTCAGCAGCCCCCTTCTCGCCGCCCCGGAAACTCCGGCGCCCCAAACTGAACTGCGCGATGCCGCAAAACTCTCACGTCCCTGCCGCATCCTCGTCGACAAGGATTTCGGCATCTTGGTCAGCAACGTCCGCGGCGACGCCTCCAGCGATGACAAAGAAGCCAGTATCGCACGGATCAAGATCGATGGCGTCGACAAAGCCGGCAAAGCCCTGCCGCCGAGCTTCTCCGCGGCCATCGCCACCGGCGGCAAGGACAAGGTCATCCTCAGCGCCCCCAAGGGCATGGCGATGATGGACGGCAAGATGCTTGTCTGCGACCTCGACAAGATCGCCGTCTTCGAGCTCAATGAAAATGGCGTCATGCGTCAGATCAACCTCATCCCCGTAACCGGCGCCAAGAACCTCGAGGCCATCGTCTGCCAAGGGAAAGACGCCTTCGTCACCGATCCGGCTTCCGGCCGCATCCTCGCGATCCACGACCTCCTGGACAAGGCCAGTCGTAAAGTCGAGATCCTTCTCGATAAAGCCCCTGCTCCACGCGGCATGATCCTTGATGGCAGGCAGCTGAAATTCATCTGCGCCCGAGATTCATCGCTGTGGTCACTCAGCCTCGCAGGCGGCGCTCCTGAGCGCATCAGCAAGCTGCCGATGCCGAAGGATTTCGATCCCAAGAATCTCGATGCCTGCGTCTACGTCGACCTGTTGAAAAACGCTGCCGGCGAAATCTATCTCCTGAATCAAGCCGAAGGCAAGATCATCGTCCTCGACCCCCTCGACGGCAAGCCGCACGTCTTCGCCAGCGATCTCCGCCGTCCGACTTCTTTCGCCCTGCTCAATGACGAGAATCTGGCCGTGGTGCAGACCTACTCCAACAGCATCATCCTCCTGCCAGCTCTCAAGCCTCTCAAATAAGAATGTCGCTTAGGACTCAGAATTCCGGCCGCGGCACTTGAGTCGCGGCCGCACTTCTCTAGATTCGGTGCAGTCAAAACAAAGGTTGGAAATTATGGACAAGCGTCGCAACGACTTCAAAGATGAAATCCGCTTCCTCGGCTTCGAGCTCGGCAAAGTGCTCCGCGATCAGGGCGACGCCGAACTCTTCAACCGGGTCGAGACCGTCCGTCTCCTCGCCAAGGCCCGCCGCGCCGCCACCAGCGACGAAGCGCGCCAGCTCGCCGAAACCTCGCTGCGCACCAGCATCGCCGGGCTCGAGGAAAACCGCCTCGCCGAACTGGCCCGCGCCCTCGCCCTCTTCTTCGACCTCGCCAACCTCGCCGAAGACCGCCAGCGAATCCGCCTTCTGCGCCAACGAGAAGACGAAGACTTCCCCCGCCCCCGCAGCGGCTCCCTCGGCGAAATCATCGAACAGCTCGCCGGCAAAGGCGCCGATGCCGACACCATCCGCGGCGTCCTCGCCAAGCTCCGGATCGAACCGGTCTTCACCGCCCACCCCACCGAAGCCAAACGCCGCAGCGTCCGCGACGCCCTTTCCCGCGTCCGCGAACAGCTCAGCATCCTCGACCGCGAAGACTCGCTCCGCCGCGAACGCGAACTCGCCGTCGTCCGCCTCCGCGCCGAACTCTCGATCCTCTGGCACACCGAAACCCTGATGGACGGCAAACCCGGCCCGATCGATGAAGCCCGTTGGAGCCTGTCGATGGCCCCCGTCCTCTGGGCCAGCGTCCCCCGCCTCTTCCGCCAGGTCCGCCGCGTCCTCGGACGCACCCACCCGGAAGCCGATTTCAGCGATCTCCCGCCCTTCATCCGCTTCAGCTCGTGGATCGGCGGCGACCGCGATGGCAACCCCTTCGTCACCGCCGAAGTCACCGCTACGGTGCTCGATCTCGCTCGCGACGAAGCCATCCGTCTCCACCTCGTCGCCTGCCAGCAGATGCTCGACATGTTGTCGATCTCCTGCCGCCGCGTCTCCCTGCCGGGCGAAATGGTCCAGGCCATCGCCGCCGGCCGTCTCGACGATGCCGAGCTCGATCGCCGCCTGTCGCTACACCACAGCGCCGAGGGTTATCGCCTCTTCGTCGAGCTGATCCGCCGCCGACTCGAACTCGCCCGCAGCCGCGCCCCCGGCGGCTACCGCGGCGGCGCCGACTTGCTGCGCGACCTGCGCCAGCTCCGCGCCGCGCTCGAGCTCGCCCGCTACTTCGACATCGCCCGCGGCGAAGTCCAGGGATGGATCGACCGCGCCGAAGTCTTCGGCCTGCATTTCTGGCGCCTCGACATCCGCGAAGACTCGCGCATCCTGGTCGAAACCGTCGAGGCCCTCAACCCCGGCTATGCCGCACTCAGCGAAGAAAAACGCCTCGAATTCCTGCGCCAGCCGATCGCCGCCCGGATCCCGATGATGGATCCCCGCGGCCTGCCGCCTAACGCCCAGCGCAGCGTCGGCCTCTTCGACCTGCTCGCCCGCATCGAGGAAGAAGGCCGCCTCGGTGACTCGGTCAACTGTTTCATCACCGCCATGACCCACAGCGCCAGCGACGTCCTGCAGGTCCGTTGGTTGTGGGAGCTCGGCCGCATCCGCCGCCGCTCGAAGCTCTGCGACACGCCGATCCCGGTGCCTCTGGTTCCCCTGCTTGAAACCATCGAAGACCTGAATCAAGGCGTCGAACTGTACAGCACCCTGCTCGCCGATCCGCACTTCGCAGCCACCGTGAAACACTGCGGCAACGAAGCTCAGGTCATGGTCGGCTATTCCGACTCCTGCAAAGACGGCGGCGCCCTGATGAGCACCTGGAGTCTCTACAAGGCGGAAGAAGCACTCACCGCTCTCGCCAAGGAACGCGGGCTCCGCCTGGTCTTCTTCCACGGCCGTGGCGGCGCCCTCGGCCGCGGCGGCGGCCATGCCTCGCGCAGCATCACCTCGCTGCCGCCCGGCTCGGTCGACCTCGCCCTCCGCGTCACCGAACAAGGTGAAGTCCTCGCCGATCGCTACGACGACCCGGAAATCGCCACCCGTCACCTCGAACAGCTCTTGCACGGCACCCTCGCCGCCTCGTTGCTGCCGCCCCCGCCCGCCGAACCGGCTTTCAGCGCCGCCATGGAAACCGCCGCCAATGCCGGTATGGCCCATTATCGCGGTCTCCGCAACGACACCTCATTCATGGAGTTCTTCGGCCAGGCCACCCCGATCGAAGTGATCGAACGCATGCCGATGGGCTCGCGCCCCGCCCGCCGCGCCCGCCGCCAATCGCTCGACGACCTCCGCGCCATCCCCTTCACCTTCGCCTGGACCCAGACCCGCCAGCTCCTCACCGCCCTCGATGGCGTCGGCACCGGACTCCAAGCCGTTGGCAAACCCGAGCTCCTCGCCCGCATGCACGAGGAATGGCCCTACTTCCGCAACCTGGTCGAAAACATGCAGCTCGCCCTCGCCAAGGCCGACCCAGGCATCGGCCGCTGGTACGCCTCGCTGCCCGCCAACCAGGAGGCCGCGCAACGACTCGAAAGCCGCATTTCCGACGAGATCGAGCTCGCCCGCAAGGTGATGGGCCAAATCTCCGGCGGCGGCCTCGATTCCCGCCTTCCTTGGCTCGCCGACGGCGTCAAGGCCCGCAACCCCTATGTCGACGCCCTCAACGCCATCCAGGTCGAACTCCTGCGTCGCCAAGCCGACCCCGGCGGCCCGGCCCTGCGCCTGACCCTGCAAGGCATTGCCGCGGGATTGAGAACCACCGGCTGAGGGTCGGTTTCCACACGGAGGAAGCGGAAACAGAACGACAGCTCACTACCGTTGCCCTTCACCGCGACGCAGGTAGAATTGGCGAAGTCTAAAATCAGAAGGAGTTTTTTATCATGGCCGGCAGCAGTCTCTTTGTCCTGATCGATGACATTGCCACGATGCTCGATGACGTTGCGGTGATGACAAAGGTGGCGGCGAAAAAAACCGCCGGCGTCCTCGGCGATGACCTTGCGCTCAACGCGCAACAGGTGCAAGGGATCCGCGCCGAACGCGAGCTGCCGGTGGTCTGGGCCGTCGCCAAAGGCTCGTTCGTCAACAAAGCCATCCTCGTCCCCGCTGCACTGCTAATCAGCATCTTCGCCAACTGGGCGGTCGTGCCTCTGCTGATGATCGGCGGCGCCTACTTGTGTTATGAAGGCGTTGAAAAACTCGTCCACAAGTTCCTTCATTCCCCGGACGAAGACGAGAAACATCACGCGGAGCAAATCGCCGCTCTCAGCAACCCCGACGTCGACATGGTCGCCTTCGAAAAAGACAAGATTAAAGGAGCGATTCGCACCGACTTCATCCTCTCCGCCGAAATCATCGTCATCGCCCTCGAATCCTTCAAGGATAAAAGCCATTCCTTGCAGTTTTCCGCCCTTGTTCTCGTCTCGATCCTCATGACCATCGGGGTCTACGGTCTTGTCGGCACCATCGTCAAACTCGACGACGTCGGCTTCTGGCTGGAGAAAAAATCCTCGATCGTGGCCAAGCGCTTCGGCATGATTCTGATCAGCGCCGCACCGAAGCTGATGAAATTCCTCTCAGTCGCCGGCACAATCGCGATGTTCCTGGTCGGTGGCGGCATCCTCTGCCACGGTGTCCACGCCGTCGATCAGGCCTTCCATCAATGGACATCCGGCTTCGGTGCCTTTAGTGGCATCTCAGTTGCCATCCTGCAAGGAATCGCCGGAGTGCTTGCTGGCACCGTCGTCCTCGGCCTTGTCTTGGCCTTCCAAAAGCTTTTCAAGAAGAAGACTAGCTCCGCATCCTAAGCCCTAGGCCGGGCGAATTCCTTGTCGCCCCCTCTCCGGCCCTTTTGCGATTGGTATCCGCCAAGATGCTCTTGCCGCGCTTGAGCTCATTGCACCCTGCACGCTTGGGATTATCTTCGCTGACAACCCGAAGAGACCCCTCATGACCAAGCTCAGCGTCAACGTCAATAAAATCGCCCTTCTGCGCAATTCGCGCGGCGGCAACGTCCCGAATGTCCTGCAGTTCTCCCTCGACTGCCTCAAATACGGCGCCGACGGCATCACCATCCACCCCCGTCCCGACCAGCGCCACATCCGCTACAGCGACGCTTACGAGCTGAAAGCCGCTCTCACGCCGCTCGGTGTCGAACTCAACATCGAAGGCTACCCGGACGAACGCTTCCTGCAGATGGTCCTCGAGGTGCGCCCGGCTCAGGCCACCCTGGTTCCCGACAAACCCGGGCAGCTGACCAGCGACCACGGCTGGAACTGCCTCCAGGAAGAAGTTTTTCTCAAGGACCTTGTCAGCCGTCTGAAGTCCGCCGGCATCCGCGTCTCGCTTTTCCTCGATCCCGATCCGGCCCAGGTCGCCGCCGCCGCCGCCACCGGCTGCGACCGCATCGAACTCTATACCCAAGCCTACGCCGAAAGCTACCCGACGTCGGAGCGCGACCAGGTCTTCGCCGCTTACGCCGCCACCGCCGCCGCCGCGGCAAAGGCCGGCCTCGGGATCAACGCCGGCCACGACCTGAGCCAGGAAAACCTCGCCTATCTGGCCCAAAACATTCCCGGACTCGAAGAGGTCTCCATCGGCCACGCCCTGATCGCTGAAATGCTTTACCAAGGCATGGAAAGCAACATCCGCGGCTACTTGAAATGCCTCGGCCGCTGAAATCATTCAAGAAATAACTGGCAATTGAGCCGCATTTAGGCTTATAATCTGATCAACACTCCTGAGAGGATTTTTTTCATGCGCAGTGCCATCGTCACCGATATCCACGCCAACATCCAAGCTTGGGAAGCTGTCCTCAAGGACATCGACAAGATGGGGTGCAGCGAGATTCTTTGCCTGGGTGACGTCATCGGTTACGGCCCCAATCCGGCCGAAGTCATGGACAGCGCCTACGGTCGCCTCAACGCCTGCATTCTCGGCAACCACGACGCGGTCATCGCCGGGCGCCTCGACAAAGAGCTCTTCAACGACAACGCCAAGATGATCATCGAGTGGACCGAGAAGCAGCTCTCCCGCGATGCCGTCGCCTATTTTGCCGACATGCCCTTGGTGATGGAATGCGACGACTTCCTCTGCGCCCACGCTGAACTTGCCTCCCCCGGTCGCGTCAATTACATCTACGACACCCCGGATGCGGTCGCCAGTTTCGAGGCCGTCACCCAGCCCCTGATGTTCGTCGGCCACACCCACCTGCCCTGTTATTTCGAGCTCGATCCGCAAAGCAACCTCCGCAAAAAGCCCAGCCAGGATTTCATCGTAAGCCCCGGCAGCCGCTTCCTCGTCAATGCCGGATCGGTCGGCGACCCGCGCGACGGCCGCGTCGCCGCCAGCTACGTCATCTACGATCATGATCTGCGCAAGGTGATCTTCCGTCAGGTGCCCTTCGACATCCAGCGTTTCCGCCGCAACCTGCTCGCCTCCGGCCTGCCCACCACGCCTTTTTTCCTCCGCGTCGCCGATGGTCAGATGCAAGAGACCCAGACCCTCAAGGACATGATCGTCTCCGACAAGGCGGTCAAAGACAACAGCCCCGGCATTGCCCGGATCGGCAGTCAGACCCAGCCCCAGGCCGGACGCAAGCTTAACTTCGCCGCCAGCAGCACATCGTCGCGCTATCAGGTTGCCAAAGAGCAGAAGGCAGCCATCGCCGCGCCCTCCAGCAAAAAAGGCCTCTACATCGGCGCCGGACTTGTCGGGCTTGCCGCCCTCGCCATTGGCGGCATGATGATCGCTCCTAGTGGAGATGCTCCGACACCCGCTCCGATCGCCGTCAACAACGCCTCCCCGGTAAAGACCTCTGCCACCGCCGCTGCGCCTGCCACAGCCGGTCTCGTCGATGGCGGCAAGTTGCTCCGCGTCCAGATCGAAAGAACCCAGTTGCAGACCAAGTCCTCCGGCATTCCCTATGTCATCGACATCAAAGCCGGCAGCGGCGACATCCTGGTCAGGGAATTGACCCGGGACGCCAAGGAATTCACCGAGCCCAGCGGCAAAGGCACGACTATCAAGATACCCGAAGGACTGAGCGTCGGCACAGACGTGCGTCTGGTCTTCTGGCACGACGGCACCAACTACAGCAGCAGCCCGGAAATCCTCATCAGTCAGATCGGCGGTAAAAGCGCCCCCCTGAACCTCGATGACCCAGAGAAAAAGACGCACCAGGGGAATTTTCTCACTCTCACCAAACTGACCGAGGTCGTCCCAGCCGGCCTCGCTCCCGTCAGCACCCTCTCCCATCATCGCAGCACCAGGAAATTCCCTGCCTCTGTGGCTCAATACTACGAGGACGACGACACTGGCGACATCCAGCTCAAAATTCAGATTCCGAAAGAGGGCCTGGCCGAACCCGTCCTCAAACTGGTGCTTCAATCCCAGCTGAAGGAACTCATCGATGGACGCAGCGGCATTGCCCTGCCTGTTTTGAATCAGAGCAGCCTCTACGACCAGCAGGTGATGGTCTACAATGTCGACCTTTCGAAACTGAGCCCTGGCAGCACCGTGCTGACCCTCAAGGGCAAGAACAAACCTCGCCTGGTCAGCGCCACCTTAGGATCTCGCCTCCCTTTAGCGAACACCGATTTGCGCTTCGGCGAAGTCGAACTTCCTGTCATCGGCAAGGTCCAGCGCAGCGGCTCATGCATCTCCTCCACGAGTGGCATGGAATTCTCCCTCCCAAGCTATGACTTGCCCAAGCAAGGTTTCACCTTCGACCTGGTGGTGAAGATCGACGAGACCGAGTCCGAATCCGCCCTCTTTTCCTTCTGCAAGGAACTCGACGACAAAATCACCGAAGGCTTCCGCATCAAGAGCACCAGTCGCGGCCTCATCCTCGAAGCTCCCGGCCAGAAAAGCGCCGCCCTGCCGCTCCACAAAGGCAAGTGGCAACGAGTCGTCTTCAGCTGGAATCCCGCCAAAAAGAAAGCCCTACTCTGTGCCAACGGCATCGCTCAAGTCCTTGAACTCAGCGCCATCCCGAAGATCCCCGCAGGCCCCTTGGTCATCGGCGCCTTCCGCGACGACAACCAGAAAACCTCCCCGGCTCTGAAAGGCGCTCTGCATCACGCCCGAATCTTGCCGGGCCCGCTGAATCAAATGACGGCCACCGCCCTTTCCGCTGCCTGCCCGACGGAAGATCTGCTCAATTCCGGTCTCTCGCCTAACGACATTCCTGCCGTCTATCCGCCCGATGATGTCGCACCCCTGTTCACCCTCGCCGCCGCCAGCGGCAAGGAGCCGAAGGTCGTCGCCGGCTGGTATCCCGTCCAGAATAGCGACATCGCTTCGTGGAAAAAAGACATCGACGAAGCGCCCTCCACCGTCACCGCAGCAGCGGAAAAAGAGCTGCTCGCCAAACAGAAAGCCTTGAATCAACAAGCATCGAAGCTCGCCGGCCCGATCGAAGCTTTGATGGAGGGCCGCAGTGACACGGCTCTGACAGCTCTGAAATCGCTGCCAGACAGCACTCCCTTAAAAGACGAAACGATTAAACTGGTCGCCGATGAGAAAATGGCCGTCCACGACCTGATGAAAACCCTGTTGCTCGGCAGAACACAGACCTTGTCACTCGTCGGCGACACCAAACTCGACTTCAAGCCCACAAAATATGAGCCGAAAACCATGACGTGGACCGGCAAAAAAATGAACGGCACGAAGGAAGTCAACACGGTCGATGTGTGCTACAGCAAGCTAGCCTCTTCAGAGATCGAAGAAAGAATCAAGAAGCTCGAGTTATCCCCTGAGTGCAAGACCCTTTTGCTTCTTCGCGCCGGCCTGACCGAAGCCGCCAAAACCGAAGCCGAAGCAGCCGGCAGCGAACTCGCCGGGGTCTTGCTCGAATTGGCTAGCGACAAAATCGAAACCCTCCTCTCCAAGGCTGATTACAAGCTCGGCGGGGTCGATGCCAGCAGCCAGTACATCGGTAAGGCCAGTGTCGAAACCGGCGAGTTCGTCATCTGGATCGTCGCCGAAAACATCACCAAAGCAGGTCGGCTCCTGGCAGTCCTCGATACCAAAGGGAGCCCCCTTTTCTTCTTCGACCAGAACGGCGCTCGGCTCTTCATCATTGAGAAGTCCTCTCCCAGTACTCATGAAAACAAGGTGGCGGTAAAATCACTGATCAAGATCCGCTACAAGGACAAGCAGATGAGCTTCGCCGACCTCTGCGGCGAAGGCAAGGCCACAGGCACCATCGGCCTACCGGAGTCGCTCAAAGGAGCTTACCTGAACCTAGGCCGCGGCTTCACCGTGCAACAGCTCTGCGGCTTCAACACCGTACCAGACGAGGCCAGCGAGAAGATGATCGAGGCCTCCCTGAAGAAGAAATGGAAGCTCCCCTGATGAAACCGGGCAGAATCAAGTCGGGCACCAAAATTGCCGGATTTGAAGTGCTTTCCTACCTCAAAAGACTTCAAGCTGCCCTGAGCCCTGGGAGCGCGCTAGCCCCCTAGCGCTGTGCTCTTTTGCTTTTGCACTTTCGCTTTCCGCGAAAGGAAGGGCGCCAGAGGGCTGGCGCGCTCCCAGGGGATGAAGCTAAAAACCGCTGTCGAACTTGTTTGAGCTCAACTGCAGCTTGACCCCAAAGGGGTTTCAGATTTTAGCCCAGGGTTGAGCCGCATCGGCGACACCCTGGGTTGGAATGAGTTATGATTTTTGACCCTGAAAGGGTCGCGGAAAGTCCT
>CAMCSH010000003.1 GCA_945877655.1 Lentisphaera araneosa HTCC2155
CGGTAGAATTGGGCTCGGGAGACGCTCACTCCGGCAAGCTTCAGATCGGCCAGGATCCGCACCGGCGGCGCGCCATCGAGCAAGCGTTTAGCGATCGTCACCCGGTGTTCATCGAGCTTGGTCTCGCGAGGTTTACGTGGACGCGGCTCAGTTTTGAGGAGAATTTTCCTGATGGTGTTGCGGGCGCGACCGGTTTTGCGAGCGATCGCCACAAGGGAATGGCCTTCGCGCTTCATTTGAATGATATCCATTTTCTCAATATCCTTGACCATAATGACCTCCGGCGTCGTAATGACGCTGGAGAATCTGATTGGGGTTTCACGAAAAACTTATCGGGTGTGGAGGAGCCGACGCCCCCCCCCCTGCCCAGACCCCCGCGGGGGTCTGGGCAGGGGGGAATCACTGGGGATGGCTGGGGATGGTCAGTTTTTCGTGAGACGCAGATGGTCAATTCTACATGAGACTTTTCAATGAGAAGGTCTGCGCTGCCGTCGGGCTGCAGGCTCTGCTGCCCTTGTGGCAGGAAGATCGCCTCGTTCTGGCGCGTCAGATGCTGGCCTCCGGGATGAGCTGCGTCATCACCTCCTGCCAAACCTCGTTGGGCGAGGAATTCATCGGCCGCGAGCTCGATGAAGAAGTCATCGCTGACTTGATCGCCCGCGGCGTCTGCCCCTGCGGCGAAAACGGCGAATTCCACACCGTGGTCACTGACTGCCCGCTCTTTGAAAAGCCCCTTGACTTGCCCAGTCACCGCGTCCTGCGACATGGTGACTATCTCTTTGCGGAGTGGACAATCGATGAGTAGATTCTGAGCTTATTTCTCGCTCGGAGCTTCCGTCGCTGCCGCCATTTTCTGACGGTGTTTCCACCATGTCAGGACCGGCGGGATCATGGAGATGAAGATGACGGCTAGGATGATCTTTTCGGTGTGGCGTTGAACGAAAGGGATGCCGAAGAAGAAATAGCCGAGGATCGACAGGCTGACGACCCAGAGGAAGGCGCCGATGACATTGAAGAAGCCGAAGCGGCGGTAGCTCATGTCGCCCATGCCGGCGACGAAAGGGACGAAGGTGCGCATGAAGGGAGCGAAGCGGGCGTAGATGACGGCCTTGCCGCCGTGCTGCTCGAAGAAATCGTGCGTCGCGTCGATGTGTTTCTGCTTCACCCAGTTTTTTCGCAGCATCCATTCGCCGAACTTGTGGCCGACGCTGAAATTGAGGAAGTCGCCGGCAATGGCAGCGAAACAAAGCAGCGGAATCATGATCATCAGGCTCATGCCGGTTTCGGCTTTGGCGCATAGGCCACCGGCGACCAGAAGCAGGGAATCGCCGGGCAGGAAAGGGACGAAAACCAGGCCGGTCTCGCAGAAGATCACCAGGAAGAGGAGGGCGTAAATCCACAGGCCGTAATCATGGACGAACTCGATCAGGTGCTTGTCGACGTGAAGAATGAAGTCTACGAGGTTCATGATTTCGGTCCTTATCTGTTTCGGCTGCCGATTCTACCCGGATACCGCCGTCCTGCAAGGGGGAGATGATGAAGGATAGATGAAGGCAGGGACAGGATCAGGTCGATTTCGGCTTCAGAATCAGTGCCATGGCGGCGAGCGACCAGAAGGGGAAGACTCCGATCCAGGGGATGCATTCAGCGATCAGAACGGGGATGAGCCATTTCGGCTTGCCGGCAAGCCAGAACAGAATGACGGCGGTGATCGCGTCGATGCAAATCATCAAGGGTGGAATCGGCTCAGCCGGAATGCCGATGGCATCGGAAAGGAGGGCGACTCCCATGATCAAGGCGCGCCGCCGTCCGTTCAAGGGCGGCGGCGCGTCGGGTGCAGGGAGCTCGGGGTTCAAGCGAGGCGACCCTTCACCATCTGTTCGAGTTTGACGGTGTCTTTGGCGAAGTTGCGGATGCCTTCGGAGAGTTTTTCAGTGGCCATCGGATCTTCGTTCATCATCCAGCGGAAGGTTTTCTCGTCGACCGTGATCTTGGCGTCTTTGGAGACTGACAAGGCGGGGGAGAGGAGCTGGGTGACGGCGACCGGATCGGCGCTGAGTTCTTCGATCAATTTCGGGCCGATGGTGAGCAGGTCGCAGCCGGCGAGAGCTTTGATTTCACCGATGTTGCGGAAGGAGGCGCCCATGACCACGGTCTTGTAGCCGAAGGTCTTGTAGTAGGCGTAGATGCGGCGGACCGAGAGGACGCCGGGATCTTCCTCGGCAGCGAAGTCGCGGCCTTCGTTCTTTTTGTACCAGTCGAGGATGCGGCCGACGAAGGGCGAGATGAGGTAGACGCCGGCTTCGGCGCAGGCGACGGCTTGGCCGAAGCCGAAGAGCAGGGTGAGGTTGCAGCGGATGCCTTCTTTCTCGAGGACTTCCGCGGCTTTGATGCCTTCCCAGGTCGAGGCGATCTTGATCAGGATGCGTTCCTTCGGCACTCCGGCGGCAGCGTAGAGGGCGATGATTTCACGAGCTTTGGCGAGGGTCGCGGCGGTGTCGAAGGAGAGGCGGGCATCGACCTCGGTGGAGACGTAGCGCGGCACGATCTTGAGGATTTCGCAGCCGAAGTTGACGGCGATCTTGTCCATCGCGGCGCCCAGGCCCTTGGCGCGGCCGTAAGCGACGGCGTCGTCGACGAGAGCCTGATAGGCGGGCATCTGGGCGGCTGCGAGGATGAGCGAGGGGTTGGTGGTGGCGTCGGTCGGCTTGACCTTGCGGATGGCTTCGACATCGCCGGTATCGGCGACGACGGTGGTGAGGGCGGCGAGGGATTCGAGGGCGTTCATGTCTGTATCTCCTGTGGGTTCATGGTAGATGAGCGGGTGCGAACCAGTACAGCGTTTTTGCCAGCTTGTTCCTGTGTGTGCTCGCTTCGTGTTTGCCTAGTTGAGGCTTACTTGTATCCAATCAAGTTTTTGTGCTCAGATCAGCCTTGCAGGCCGGCGTCGACGCCAGCCATGGCGCTGGTGTCGCTGAGGCGGCGGAGGAAGTGCAGGCCGGCGTAGACCTTCAGGTCGATGATGCAGCCGCGTTGGCGGCAGCTGTCGAGGAAGGCGTCGATCTGCTTCAGGGAGACGACATGGGCGACGATGTTTTCGTCGTGGACGCCGCCGCCTTTGCCGATCCGTTCGAGGCCGGTGGCAACATAGATGTCCATCAATTCATTGCTCAGGCCGGGGGAGGGGGTGCCATGGGCGACGAGGTCGTAGCGCCGGGCGCGGAAGCCGGTTTCTTCTTCGAGTTCGCGGGCGGCGGCGTGGGCCGAGTTTTCGGGGTCGCCATCGCCGACCAGGCCGGCGGGGAATTCGATGCAATTCTTGCCGAAGGGGCGGCGCAACTGCTCCACCAGGACCGTTTCGCCGCGGTTGCTGAGAGGGACGATCATGACGCCGAAGGTGTCGCCGGCGCGGGAGACGTATTCCCAGCCGCGATCGTCGTGGAAGGTCAGCCAGCGGCCGGTGTAACGGACCGAGTCCATCACAGATCCTTGACGATGAGGTTGCGGAAGGTGATGCCGCGGCTGGGGGCCGAAATGGCGATGTGGCCGGAGGTGCGGCCTTTGCCGCGGGCGAAATTGCCTTCGGCGATGTCCAGGTCCAGATCCGATTCGCAGATGAGCAGGCTGTTGATCATGACGCTGAGCTGGCGTCCTTTAACTTGGATGGTGCAGTTATTCCATTTGCCGGCTGGCTGCAGGCTGCCGCGGCGGGCGGCTTTGATGCCAACCAGCGAGCCGCTGTACTGCCATTCGCGCAAATTGGAATATTCCGCGAAGTAGTCGTCAATCAGGTTGATTTCCATCGACGATTGAGACAGGTCCTTGCGTCCTCCTGCAGACGCCGGATCATAGGCCTGGAACATTTCGCGCGCCTTGCTGCTGTTGCCGGAGTCGCCGGACTGGCTGTCGCCACCGGGAGGAGCGCAGCGCAGGGCGATGCCGCTGTGGCCGCCGGCCGCAAGCTTGAATTCGAAGCTCAGGAGGAAGTCGGTGAAGCGCTCTTTGGTGTAGAGGTTGCCAGCCGTCTGGCCGGGCTTCACCTGCAGTTCGCTTTCGTCGATGACGACAAAGGCGTCGACGTCGCCTTCCCAGTTGTCGAGCTTGCTGTCTTTTAGGAGGTGGCGGCTGGTGTCGAGCCCGACCGCCGCCTGCATACTGTTGAACGAGCTGCAAGCTGAAGTCAGGCCGATGAGGACGAGGCAGGCGCTGGCGCGGAAAAAGCTCATGGGGACATCCGGGGTTGGCTGAGGTGATGATGAATGCGGTCGAGGCCGCGGAGAGTGAAGTCGGCAGGAGCTGCGGTCAAGCCGCTGTGCCGCAGGAACCAAGGGGCGTCGCCGCCGGTGAGGAAGACTTGCTGGCCGGACGCGGTGGCAAGGGCGGCGAGACCCTTGACCGCCTCGACCGTGCCGAGATCGATGCCGGAACGGATCGCCGCCGCGGTGTCGAGCCCGAGCAGGTCTGGCGTCTCGTCGACCAGCGCCACCTCCGGCAGTTGACCGGTGCCGCTCGCCAGGGCGAGGCGGGCGAGCTTGCGGCCGGGCAGGATGAAGCCGCCGAGCACCTTGCCGCGAGGGCCGATGGCGGTGCCGGTGAGGCAGGTGCCGCAGTCGATCACCAGGGCCGGCAGCGGCAGCAATTCCAGTGCGGACACCGCATTGCACAGGCGGTCCATGCCGATGCCGCTGATCCCTTCGAGGTCGAGAAGCCCAGCGAAGTCGGCGGCGGCAAGAAAGCGGAAGTGCGCCTCCGGGTGTTGGCGCGCCAAGATATCGCGCAAGGCGGGCACGACGCCGGCGCAGAAGACGCGGCAGGGCTCATTCAGCTCCGTCAAAGGCGACTCGCCTAAAGAAGCGGTGGCGACACGGCGAGACCAGCTCAGGCCCGGCGAAGCCAGGACTGCGTGGGTGTTGCCGATGGAGAGGAGGAATTTTTTGGACATGTCGGCAATCTAATGGCGCATCTCCGATTCGCCTTCTTCACGGAGACTTAGGAAAATCTTCAAAAATCATTTTCACTCGCCTTGACGCTTTCAGGATGGGCAGTATTCTCGACACCGTTCTGCGGCCCAAGCTGCAAAACAAAGTGTGGCGGGATAGCTCAGTTGGTAGAGCAGAGGACTGAAAATCCTCGTGTCGCCGGTTCAACCCCGGCTCCCGCCACCATATTTTTTGCCCAAATTGACCCACTTCCCCATGATCCTCACAAGCCTACAAAATGACCGAGTCAAAGCCATTGTCCGCCTCCGCGAGAGACGTGACCGGGACCGGGAAGGCTTGATGCTGATCGAAGGTTATCGATCCCTGATCCGCGCTGTCGACAACGGCGTTTTCCCCAAAGAAGTCTACACCTGCCCCGGTTTCTACCTCGGCGACAATGAAGACGCCCTGATCGAACGCTGCCGCGCCGCCGGAGCCGAGATCTTCCAGTGCACCCCGCCAGTCTTCCAGAAGATGACTTACCGCGAACGCCCCGAAGGCCTGCTCGCCGTCGCGCCTTATCTCAGCCGCAAGCTCGAAGACCTGAAACTTGGTCCCTCGCCCTTGCTCATCGTCGCCCAATCGATCGAAAAACCCGGCAATCTCGGCACCATCATCCGCTCCGCCGACGGCACCGGCGCCGATGCCCTGATCCTCTGCGACCGCTGCACCGACTTGTGGAACCCCAATGTCATCACCGCTTCGACCGGCATGTGCTTCGCCCTGCCGATCGCCGAAGCCGGTACCGCCGACACCTTGAAATGGCTGAAGGCGCAAGGCATCGCCATCCTCTCCGCCACGCCCCACGCGACGACCATGTACACCGATGTCGACATGACCGGCCCCGTCGCCATCGTCGTCGGCGCCGAGCAATATGGTTTGACCGAAGAGTGGATGAAGGAATCGACGATCAACGTCCGCATTCCGATGCTCGGCAAGGCCGACTCCCTCAACGTCGCCACCGCCACCACTCTGATCCTCTACGAGGCGGTCCGTCAGCGCGGCCGCCGCGGCTGAGACATGCTCACTCGCGAAGAGGAGCGGATCTCTCGCATTCCGCGCAGCATCGGTCTCATCCTGCTACTTCGTTTCCTCATCTACGCAGAATGCGCCTGGAGCGGTGAAAATCTTTGCGTCTTCCGCATTCTTGTCGTCGCCGATCTGATCGCCGGTATCCTGCTTTTCCTTGGCCGCCATCGCGCCGCCCGATTGCCAGTTTTGATTGGCTTCCTCGCCTCCGGCGCGGGTTTTCTGCCTGGGGTTCTCCTGCACGATGCCAGCTGGCGGATCGGCATCGAGGGCCTCGCCACGTTGATCGCAACACTGACCTATTTCCAGGCCCTGCGCCTGATGACCCGTTTCGCTGAAAACGAGCAGCGACTGGCTCAGCAAAAGCCGGTCGTTGCGAAAGAAGACGAGGAAGGGACGGCGGATTGACAGTCTGCTGACTTCACCACTCAAGTTCGGCCGAGATCGGCAGGTGATCGGAGCCGATGTCGGGTCCGCGTTGGAAGTCTTTCAGGCGGAATTCGGGGCTGACGAGGATGTGATCGAGGGTCAGGCCGAAGGGGCCGGCCCAGGTCGGGAAGGTGCCGCCGTGGCAGTAGCTGCCGGAAGTGCCGCGCATGTTGAGGCGCTGGGCGAAATCGCTCAAGGGGGCGTTCCAAGGGACGGAGTTGAAATCGCCGGCGACGATCAAGGGCTGAGACGCGGATCCCGGCGGCAAGAGTTCAGCCAGCCGTCGGAGCTGGCGGTCGCGGCGCTCGCGACCGGTGTCGCCGAGGGGTGGGAAGGGATGGCTGGCGAGCAGTCGCAAGCTGCGGCCTTCAAGTTGGATGTCGGCGTAGATGCTGGGCAGGATATCCTCATCCTGGAGCAGTTGGAAACGGCCGGGGAAGCGCGAAAAGACGGCGATGCCGAAGGGGGTGTTTTGCGGTGACCGCAAACCGAAGGGATGGCTGCGGTGCAGTTCGGCCAGGGCGGCTTGTTGCTCGAAGCCGAATTCGGTCAGGATGATGAAGTCCGGCTGGGTTTTTTGCAGGTGTTGCAGCAGCGGATCGAGCTCGGTGTTGCCGATGTAGAGATTGGCGGCGAAGACTCGCAGGGGACGCCCTTGCTGCTTGGCCTCTTCTGCTTGGTGCAGGGTGTGACAGGAAAACAGCGAAAGGCTGCCGAGGCAGAGGACCAGGCTGAGCCCGAGGTCTTTCCAACGTCGGAGGAGGATGGCGAGGACGGCGGTCGCGGCGATCAGGGGCAGGAGCATTTTGACTCCGTGGGCGAGATGAGATTCGGGGGAAAATCCGAGAGTGAAGGCGCCGAGGGAGGGCAAGAGGATGAGGAGGGCGCTTTTCATCGAGAGCGAAGTTCCTCGGTGACTCGGCCTTCGTCATCAATGCTGAGTCGCATCAGGTCGCGTGCGAGAATGAGCTGACCTTTGTAGACGCTGCGAGCTTCGTCTTCGATCTCTTTTAAGGGTCGGCCGTTTTTGCGCTCGTTGTCGACAAAACGCGGGCTGAAATGAGTCAGGCAGAGCGTCGGGAGATTTGCGGCTGCCGCAGTGTTGGCGACGGCGAGCGCGGTGGAGTGGCGCAGCTTGCGTTTGAGTCCGGCGCTGACTTCTTCGGTGTGGGTCGCTTCGTGGATGAACAGGCAGGCGCCTTGCAGGGCTTCGGCCAGCAGCTCCGGCTTGTCGTTGTCGCCGCCGATGATGATGCGGCGTCCGGGACGTGTCGAGCCGACGAAGGTTTTGCCGTCGATGATGCGGCCATCGGGGAGGGTGATGCTTTCGCCTTGAGATAGGCGACCGAAAAGAGGGCCGGAGGGGACTCCGGCGGCTTTTGCGGCGGCCGCATCGAAGGGGCCGGGGCGATCGGCTTCGGTGATGACAAAGGCGTGGCTGATGACGTCGTGGGCGAGCTTCACCGCCTCGACCCGGAGGTCGGGTTCTTCCAGGATCAAACCGGTGTTGTATTCGACGAAGTCAACCTCGTAGGCGAGTTTGACGCGGCTGAGTTCGAGGACGACGCGGACCATTTCGGTGATGCCGCGCGGGCCGTAGATGGTGACCGGCCGGTCTTCGCAGCCTTGCAGCAGGCCGCGTGAAGCGAGGATGCCGAAAAGGCCGTAGCAGTGGTCGCCGTGCAGGTGGGTGATGAAGATCTTGTCGATCTTGAGCAGGCTGAGACCAGCGCGCATGAGGCGACGCTGAGCGCCGTCGCCGCAGTCGAAGAGCCAGAGGCCGGGGCGCCGGCGGAAGCTGAGGGTGAGCCCGGTGACGTTGCGGTCGAGCGTGGGCGAGCCGGCCGAGGTGCCGAGAAAAGTCAGTTGCATTCCGTCATGTCTCCTGTGGCGAATCTGAGCCGCGCACTAATTTTGGCAAACCGAAAATCCAAATTGAGGAACGCAGATGAATTCATTTGACCGCATCATCGACCGCAGCGGCACCGGCAGCATGAAATGGGAACGCTACGCCGGCAAGGACATCCTGCCGCTGTGGGTCGCCGACATGGATTTCGCCACGCCGGCCGTCGTCCTCGATGCGGTCCGCCGCGAGCTCGATCACGAGATCATGGGCTACCCCGTGCCGCGTCCGTCGCAAACCGCCGCGGTGATCGAGTGGCTGGAGAAGAAGCATGGCTGGAAGACCCGTCCCGAGTGGTTCATCTGGCTGCCCGGCGTGGTCCCGGCCCTGCACGTCGCTCTTCGCGCCTACCTGAAGCCGGGCGAAAAGGCCTTGATCAACGCTCCGGTATATCCTCCCTTCATCACCGCGCCGGACCTCTCCGGACGCGACTACCGCGACGTCCCTTTCCGCCTCAAGGATGGCAGATGGCAGCTTGATGCGGCAGAGTTTGCGGACGCCGCAAAAGAGACGCCGCTGCACCTGCTGTGTTCGCCGCACAATCCGGTCGGACGCGTCTTCAGCCGAGCCGAGCTCGAAGAGATGGCCAAGGTCTGGCTCGCCAACGATATGGTGATCTGCTCCGACGAGATTCACTGCGATCTCGTGCTCAACGAAAAGACGCCGCACATCGTCACCGCCACTTTATCGCCCGAGATCGAGGCGCGCACCGTCACTCTGATGGCTCCGAGCAAGACCTGGAATGTACCCGGCCTGTGCACCGCCTTCGCCATCATCCCGGATGCCGGCTTGCGGCTGAAATTCCAGCGCACCTTGAAGGGCATTGTCCCCGATCCCAACGTCCTCGGCTTGGTCGCCTGTGAAGCCGCCTATCGCCATGGCGGGCCCTGGCTGGACGAGCTGAAGGATTATCTCCGTGGCAATCTCGACTACATGATGAACTTCTTCGCTGTTCGTCTGCCCGAGCTGACGATCTGGCGTCCGGAGGCGACCTATCTCGCCTGGATCGACTGCCGCAAGCTCGGCGTAGCGAGCCCCAAGGAGCACTTCGAGAGCTTCGGCGTCGGCCTGCACGAGGGCGCCTTGTTCAATGCTCCCGGCTATTTGCGGATCAACTTCGGCTGCCCGCGCAGCACCTTGGTCGAGGCACTTCACCGGATGGAGAAGGCGGTGGAGGCTAAGCGCTGAAGAAGATTTTCACGCGAAAGGCGAAGACAAGAAATCACCCCCGCCTCTTACGAAGCGGGGGTGATTTCAATCAACTGCGATCGACTCAGTCTTTGAGGGCGGCCTGGGCGGCGGCGAGGCGCGCGACCGGGACGCGGTAGGGGGAGCAGGAGACGTAGTTGAGGCCGATGCGGTGGCAGAACTCGACCGAGCTGGGCTCGCCGCCGTGTTCGCCGCAGAGGCCGATCTTGAGCTTGGGCTTGCACGCGCGGCCGCGCTCGACGGCGATCTTCATCAGCTCACCGACGCCTTCCTGGTCGAGGACCTGGAAGGGGTCATTGGGGTAGACTTCGAAGGCCTTGGTGGCGTTGGCGTAGGGGTTCTTGACACCCTCGACGTAGGGAGGCAGGAACTTGCCGGCGTCGTCGCGCGAGATGCCGAAGGTGGTCTGGGTCAGGTCGTTGGTACCGAAGGAGAAGAACTCGGCGTGCTCGGCGATCTGCTTGGCGCGGAGGGCGGCACGGGGGAGTTCGATCATGGTGCCGACGGTGTACTCGATCTTGGCGCCCTTGGCGGCGAAGACCTCTTGGGCGGTCTTGTCGATCAGGACTTTCTGGTGTTCGAGTTCGCGCTCGTTCATGACGATGGGGACCATGATTTCGGGCTTGACGGCGGTGCCTTCAGCCTGGACGGCGAGGGCCGACTCGAGGATGGCGCGGACCTGCATGGCGGTGATGTCGGAGTTGACGACGCCGAGACGGCAGCCGCGGAAGCCGAGCATGGGGTTGTGCTCATGCATGCCGTCGAGAGCGTGCTTGATCTCTTCGGTGGTGACGCCGAGGGCCTTGACCAGGACTTGGATTTCTTCGTCGGTGTGGGGCATGAATTCGTGCAGGGGCGGGTCGAGGAGGCGGATGGTGGCGGGCAGGCCTTTGAGGGCCTGGAAGATGCCTTTGAAGTCCTTGGCGAGGAAGTTCTTGATTTCCTCGAGGGCCTTCTTCTTGACATCTTCGACGGAGCTGAGGACGAGCTTGCGCAGGGGCAGCAGGCGCTCGGTGCCGTTGATCATGTGCTCGATACGGGTCAGGCCGATGCCGACGGCGCCGAAGTCGATGGCGATCTGGACGTCGCGGGGGGAGTCGGCGTTGGTGCGGACTTCGAGTTTCTTGATCTCGTCAGCCCAGCCCATGACCTTCTTGAAGTTCGAATAGACTTTCGAATCTTCGGCCTTGAGGGAGCGGTCGACGATGACCTGGTTGACTTCGGAGGGGGAGGTCTTGATGCTGGAGAAGAAGACTTCGCCGGTGGAGCCGTCGATCGAGATCGGGTCGCCTTCCTTGATCATCTTGTCGCCGCAGTAGAGGACGCCTTCGGCTTCGTTGATGCGGAGGGTGCCGAGGCCGCAGACGCAGGGCTTGCCGAACTGGCGAGCGACGACGGCGGCGTGCGAGGTGGCACCGCCGCGGGCGGTGAGGACGCCTTCCGCGGCCATCATGCCGGGGAAGTCTTCGGGCGAGGTATCGGCACGGACGAGGACGCAGCGCAGCTTGTTGGCTTTGTACTCGAGGGCTTTGTGCGAGGAGAGGACGAGGGCGCCAGTGGCGGCGCCGGGGCCGGCGTTGAGGCCTTTGCCGACGAGGCTGGCCTTGGCGGCCTTCTTGTCAGCGAGGTTGAAGATGGGCGACAGGAGCTGGACGAGCGAGTCGGGCTTGATGCGCGAGACGGCGACTTTTTTGTCGATCAGGCCTTCTTCGACCATGTCGACGGCGATGGCGACTTCAGCGAAGCCGGTGCGCTTGCCGTTGCGGGTCTGGAGGATGAAGAGCTTGCCTTCGTCGATGGTGAACTCGATGTCCTGCATGTCTTTGTAGTGACGCTCGAGCTTATTGAAGACGGCGGTCAGCTCTTTGTAGGCGCTGGGCATGACTTCTTCGAGCGACTGGCCGGCGAAGCCTTTTTCGGCGGCGGCTTCTTTGCGGATGCCGATGGGGGTGCGGACGCCGGCGACGACGTCTTCGCCTTGGGCGTTGACGAGGTATTCGCCGTAGTAGAGGTTTTCACCGCTGGAGGGGTCGCGGGTGAAGGCGACGCCGGTGGCGGAGGTGTTGCCTTTGTTGCCGAAGACCATGGCCTGGACGTTGACGGCGGTGCCCCAAGCGTCGGGGATGGATTCCATCTTGCGGTAGAGGATGGCGCGCTCGGTGTTCCACGAGTTGAAGACGGCGGCGATGGAGGCGTAGAGCTGTTCGCGCGGGTTCTGGGGGAAGTCTTCGCCGAGGGCGGCCTTGTAGACCTGTTTGTACTTGGCGCAGAGTTCTTTCAGCTGCTCAGCGGTGAGGTCGGTGTCGAGCTCGACGCCGGCGGCTTCTTTGGCGGCGGTGAGCTGGTGCTCGAACTTCTCGCCGTGGACGCCTTTGACGACGTCACCGAACATCTCGATGAAGCGGCGGTAGGAGTCATAGGCCATGCGCTCGTTGTTGGTCTTGCGGGCGAGACCTTCGACGGCTTTGTCGGTGAGACCGAGGTTGAGGATGGTGTTCATCATGCCGGGCATGGAGACGCGGGCGCCAGAGCGGACCGAGACGAGGAGAGGGTTGGATTCGTCGCCGAATTTGAGGCCGAGTTCTTTTTCGATCTTGGCGACGGCTTCGTCGATCTGACTGGAGAGCCAAGCGGGGATTTTCTTGCCTTCATCGTAGTAGACCTGGCAGATGTCGGCGCAGATGGTGAAGCCGGGGGGGACGGGGATGCCGATGGCGGTCATTTCGGCGAGGTTGGCACCTTTGCCGCCGAGTTCGTTCTTCATTTTGCCGCTGCCTTCGGTGCCGAGTTGGCCGAAGTAATAGACTTTCTTGGACATCGTCTTTCCTGGGTTCTTGGTTGCGTGGGTTCAAGTGTCATTCCGCCGAGATAGGGGGCGAAAAATCGCCCGCTAAGATATCCTGCCGTGGCAGGGGCTCAAGGGCTAGTGCCTGCAAGAGTGTAATAATGCTCCAGCTTCCATGGTTACTGGGGTAGATCGCAGCTGGTAGCGGATCCTGGCTGAGCCGGCAGGTCGGCCGGGGCGTTGGCGACCCGGAGGTCGAGGCCTTTGAGAAAGATCTCGCTAAGCAGCTGTCGCGAGATCAGTGCCTGCCCCTTCCACAAGGCGAGGCCTCCGAGGAGCTCGCCGCCGAGCTGTTCATGGAAGACGAAGACGACGCGCCATTTGTCGAATTCGCCTTGCAGACTGAAGTGGATCTGTTCGTAAAAAACCTGCGAACCGGCGGCGAAGGTGAGGAGGATGTAGCGGGTATGATTGGGCCACACTTCGCTGATCAGCTGGATGTTGTCGTCAGCGAAAGCACTGGGATAACAACGGCGGATCACCGAGTGGATGCGCGAAGTGAAGCGGGCGTCTTCTTCGAGATAGCGTCGCTGGTCGCCTTCCCCGAGGAAGCCTGCAAAGGCCAGTGAACTGGCCTGCAACCAAGCCTCGAAGCTGACAAAGTCGTCAACCACATAGAGGTCCTGAAGGAGGGCTTCGCGGGCGCTCATGGGGTCAACCGTTTTTGTGAAGAAGGGGATTGAGCTCCACCGTCTTCGGGTTGGGTTTGGCGACCAGTTGTCCGGTGGTGCTGTCGGTGTAGAAGAGCAGCTTGTCGCGGCCGGAGAGTTCGAGGCCCTTGAAGAGGTTTTTGCCGGCCGGGACGTTGTGGCCCTGGAGGTCGACGGGGTAACCGGCGGCATCAAGGAGGGCGATCTTGGCGCCGGCGGTGACGTAGGTGCCGGCGGCAACGGTGCAGCCGAAGCCGAGGGAGATGCCGATGCCTGAGTTGGCGCCGAGAAGGCATTTCGAGCCGATGGAGATGACCTGTTTGCCGCCGCCGGAGAGGGTGCCCATGATCGAGGCGCCGCCGCCGACATCGGAGTCCTTGGCGACGAAGACGCCGGCGCTGACCCGGCCTTCGATCATAGCGTTGCCTTCGGTGCCGGCGTTGAAGTTGACGAAGCCTGCCTGCATGATGGTGGTGCCTTCGCCGAGGTAGGCGCCAAGGCGCACTTGGGCGCCGGAGGCGATGCGGACGCCGGAAGGCAGGAAGTAATTGACCAGGTAGGGGAATTTGTCGACGTGGGTGATGTTGAGTGACTCGCCGCTGAGGATCATCTCGAGGCGAAGGTTTTCGACTTCATCGGGCAGCACCGGGCCGACATTGCTCCAAGCGAGATTGGGAAGCTTGGGGAAGATGCCGGCGAGGGGAATGCCATGCGGTTTGATCAGACGGCGGGAGAGGAGCTGCAGGCGCAGGTAGGCGTCTTCGGTGCAGGTGACCTCCGCGGAGGTGATCGAGAGGGTGGCGCGGACCCAGCTGCGCTGGCTGTAAGAGGCGGGGGTGTTCGCACTGGGCACGGCGACCCCGAGAGCGGCGGCGACCTGCGACTCGGAAAGATCTTCAAGAGCGAAGCCGCTGGCCGACAAGGAGGCTTCGGTCAGTTCCTCGACCTTGACATAGTTGACATCAAGCGTCTGACCTTTACGGCTGCGGCGCAGACCGATGGCGGAGAAGAAACGGGTGCTGCTCATGATTTCCTCGTGTAGGGATGGGTTTGGGGCTGCCGAATATAATCCCGGATTGGGCGAAACCCCAGACCGGAATCGATTGACTGTGGCTGCTAAAAAATCAAGGCCGCCCCGAGAGGCGGCCTTGAGGGCTTATTTTTTCTTGGCCGGAGCTTTGGCAGGAGTCTTTGCCGGGGCTTTGGCGGAGGACTTCTTGGCCGGAGCGTCGTCTTCATCGTCATCGAGCTCGATGTCCTCGTCGAGGTCGATGTCGTCGTCTTCAAGAGCCGCGCCGGGCTTTTTGATGTCTTCTTCGAGGTCGTCCTCGAGATCATCACCGAAGACTTCCTCGTCGTCCGCGACTTCCTCGTCGTCGTCTTTGCCGGCGCCACCGAGGACGGTGAGAAGGCGCTCTTCGGCGGCTTCTTCGTCGACGAAGTCTTCTTCGATTTCTTCTTCCTCGATTTCTTCTTCCTCTTCCTCGTCCTCTTCCTCTTCGATGACTTCGTCTTCGACGTCATCGGCATCGGCGGACTTGGCGGATTTTTTGCCTTCCTTGAGGTATTCGGACTTGCCGTCGGTCATGTACAGGTGTTCATGGATGTTCTGGCCGTCGATGTCGAGCCATTCATCCCATTCGCCTTCGAGCTTCTCTTCGAAACCGGAATTGCTTTCATCGAAGCTCGAATTCTTCTTGACGAACTTGATCGCCTGGGCGATGGTCGCGAAATATTCGTACTTGGGCTTCTCGGAAGGACCGAACCAGACTCTGAACTTCTTTTCCACTTTGGACCTCTTGTTCTCTAACCTTGGCGATGTTGCACCGCGCTCAATACAGCGGTGCCGCCAAAAGGCAAACGCCGACAGTGAAGACTTGGCCATTTTTTATGATGATGGGGCCTCTTCGTCATCAAAAACACCAGCCCGGTCCGCCAAGGACCGGGCTGGCTCAGATTCAAGCGAAGAGATCAATCGGCGACAACACCCTTCAAATCGTGGGCGTCGGCAGAGAGGATTTTCACCGAAACGAAGATCTTGTCGCCGATGGCCTCGGACCATGGGAAGTGGATCATGTTGTCGACGTCGGGGGCATCGCCGCCGCTGCGGCCGGTGCAGGAGCGGACGCCGTCGTCATCTTCGAGGACTTCGTCGATGATGACGCGCAGGGTCTGACCGACCAGAGCCTGGTTCTTCTCCTTCGAGATCTCCTGCTGGGCCAGCATGAGGGAGCTTTCGCGCTCCTTGGCGACGGCGTTCGGGACATCGTTTTCCATGCCGAAGGCGTGGGTGTTCTTCTCGTGCGAGTAGGTGAAGACGCCGACACGGTCGAAGCGTTCGTGGCGGATGAATTCCTGCAGGGCGGCGAAGTCCTCTTCCTTTTCGCCCGGGTGACCGACGAGGAGGGTGGTGCGCATGGTGACGCCGGGGATGCGGTCGCGGAACTTGGCGAGAAGCTTGGTGGTGCGGTCCGGGGTGATGCCGCGGCGCATCGCCGTGAGCATGTTCGCCGAGGCGTGCTGGAGCGGCATGTCGATGTATTTGAGGACATGTTTGGCTTCGGCGAAGGTCTGGATGAGTTCATCGGTGACGCTGGTCGGGTAGAGATAAAGGACGCGGATCCAGTATTCGCCGGCGGGGGCTTTGAGATCATCAAGGGCGCGCAGGAGCATGCTGAGGCTGGTGCCGTCGCCGAAGTCGGAGCCGTAGTCGGTGGCGTTCTGCGACACCAGGATGAGTTCATGGACGCCGCGGTTGAGGAGGGCCTGGCATTCTTTCACCAGCGACTGCACGGCGCGTGAGCGGAGCTTGCCGCGGAAGGTCGGGATGGCGCAGAAGGAGCACTTGTGGTTGCAGCCTTCCGAGATCTTGACGTAGGCGTAGTGGGCGGGGGTGACGAGGAGGCGAGGGGTGTTCTCGTCGTAGAGGTAGACGGGAAGATCCTCTTTGACGAAGGTGTGGACCGAGTCGAGCTTGCGAAGCATGTTTTGCACCATGGTGCCGATGCTGGCGATCTCATCGAGGCCGAGCATCAGGTCGATGCCGCTATGGGCCTTCTGGGTCTCTTCCGGCTCTCGTTGCGCCAGGCAGCCGGCGACGACGACCTTGCGGCTGCGGCGTTTCTTCTTCCATTTCAGGGCTTTGGCGATGGTCTCGTTGGACTCGTCGCGGGCCGGGCCAATGAAGGAGCAGGTGTTGATCACGTAGATATCGGCATCACTTTCGTCGCCGGTGATTTCCAAGCCGGATTTGGCCAAGGAGCCGAGCATGACTTCAGTGTCAACGAGGTTCTTGGAGCAGCCGAGGCTGGAGACGCAGATTTTGGCGGAACGGGGCATGATGATGGGGGTCCTGGTTTTTGAAGGCGTCAAATAAACGCAAGCGAGAAGAATTTTCAAGGCTGACGGAGTTTTTAACCGGGTGTGAAATCGGCGCGGGCGTCATTTGCCAGCAAAAGCTTGCAGCCGACCAGCTCCTGATGCTAGGTTGCAAGTGAAGCATTCAGGAGAATGAGACAATGACTTTGAATTTTCTGTTCAGTTTCGTTCCCGCCGAGCTTCATCCTACCTTGGGTTTGGCCGCTGCCGCGGGGACGGCAGGAATGAAAACCTTCTTCTCTCGACACCTTAACCAGTTCGCTTGGTGCTTAGCCTGGCTGGAGCACAACCACTGGGGCGGTCGATATTCGTCATTCCGGGCCCTCTTTCGCCGTTGTTTTCCCAAGCCTGGAACCCTGCCGGTAAAAGCGAAATGACCCTCTTCCTCACCATCCTCTGCGATCTCTACCTGCCCCTGCTGGTGGCGCTGTCGCTCTGGCCTTTGCGGCAGCCGCAAGCGTGGCCACGTCTGCGCTCGGGATTGCTGTTTCTGGCTTTGGGTTTTGCGCTGATGGCGATCGACCGGGTGCTTGGAATCTGGGCTTGTTGGGGCGGGGATTACAGCACGCATACGGCGGTGGCGGCGGCTTTGACGCTCCATCTTTGGGGCGTGGAGCTGAAGAGGCGCGGCCTGCTGATCGCCGGTCTCGGCCTTTATTTGAGCTTGATGAAAGTCCTCGGCTACCACACTTGGGCCGACATGTTCAGCACCCTGGCGGCTTTGGCGCCGGGCTTCTGGCTGATTCGGCGACACTGTGTGTCTTCTGGTTGAATCTTCTTCGACATCTCTTAGCTTGCCGGGTGTAAAACCCCTAGGAATCCCCTTTTATGCTTTGTATCGTCGACTACGGCGCCGGTAATCTGTGCAGCGTCGAGCTTGCCTTCCGGCGCCTCGGCATTCCCTGCCAAGTCAGTGCCGATCCCGCCGACCTGGCGCGCGCCAGCCGCATCGTCTTCCCCGGCGTCGGTGCCGCCGGCAGCGCCATGCGCGAGCTGCTTTCCCGCAATCTCGCCGACGCCATCCGCCAGGCCGCGGCCGAGAAGCCCTTCCTCGGCATCTGCCTCGGCACTCAGATCATCCTTGATTCCTCCGAAGAAGATGGCGGTGTCAATTGCCTCGGCATCGTGCCCGGCGCCTGCCCACGCTTCCGTTTCCCCGCTGAAGTGCGCGCCACCGTGCCGCACATGGGCTGGAATGCCGTGACTCGCCGTCGTGATCACGCCATCTTCACCGACATCCCGCAGGATGCCAACTTCTACTTCGTCCACTCGTATTTCCCGCAGCCGAAGCTCGCCAGCGATGTCCTCGCCGACACCGAACACGGCGGCCTCAGCTTCTGCTCGGCGATCAGCCGCGGCCAGCTCGTCGCGACCCAGTTCCACCCCGAGAAATCGGGCCGCTTCGGCCTGCAACTCTTGGCCAATTTCGCGCAATGGGACGGGAGGTCCTGAATCATGCTTAACAAACGCGTCATCGTCTGCCTGGATGTCCGCAACGGCAAGGTCACCAAAGGGATCAAATTCGAAGGCAATGTCGACATCGGCGACCCGGTCGAAATGGGCCGAGCCTACGCCGAATCGGGCGTCGACGAATTGGTTTTCTACGACATCACCGCTTCCGCCGAAGGCCGCCCGATCGATCTGGAAATGGTCCGTCGCGTCGCCGCCGAAGTCTTCATTCCCTTCTCGGTTGGCGGTGGCATTCGCGACGAGAACGACATGCGTGCCGTGCTCCTTGCCGGGGCCGAAAAGGTGTCGGTCAACTCCCTCGCCGTGCGCAAGCCGCAAATCATCAGCGCCGGTGCCGAGATCTACGGACGCCAGTGCGTCGTGCTCGGCATGGATGTGCGCCGGACGCAAGATCCCGCCTTCCCCTCGGGCTTGCAAGTGGTGGTCAAGGGCGGTCGCGAGCCGACTTCGTTTGACGCCGTCGACTGGGCCCGCCGCGCCGAAGATCTCGGAGCCGGCGAGATCTGCGTCAACTCGATCGACGCCGACGGCACCAAGGAAGGTTACGACCTGCTTGCCACCCGCTTGATCGCCGACGCGGTGGAAATTCCGGTGATCGCCTCGGGCGGTGCCGGTACTCCCGCCCACCTCGCCGCCGTCCTCAAGCAGACCCGCGCCGAAGCGGCGCTGGTCGCCTCGATGGTTCACTATGGCACCTACAGTATCCCGCAGATCAAACAGGAATTGCAGCGTCACGGCGTCGCTGTGCGGATGGACTGGTGATTAGAAAAACCACTGGGACACAACTGGGACACAACTGGGACACAACTGGGATAACTCTGATGCCATGAGTGAAGAAAAGCGGCGCCTTGCGGCGCCGCTTTCTTCTGCTCGGATCCGATCAGAACCCGACGCGGCTCTTCGAGCCTTGTTTGGTGATGGTTTTTTCATCTTCCCAGATGGCTTCGCCATCGAGGGTGGTGAGGGAGAGTTGGAAGATGTAGGAAGCTTGTTTGATGTTGCCGCTGCGGGCGCGGTCTTCGAGGATTTTGCCGGAAAGGGTGAGGTTCGGACGCTTGCGGGCGGCCGGATCCTTCTTCTTCAAGAACTCATCTTCTTGGTTGAGGGCGCGGGCGCCGGGAGCTTCCGCTTCGGCTGCACTGCCGAAGTTGAGCAAGGTACGGACTTGTCCGCTCTTGTTCAGTTTGACCCGGATTTTTTTGGTCAGCAGGTCGACATCGAAGCGCTGGCTGGTGTTGTTGGTGACCTTGTCGATCATCAGGTAAACCGGGCGATCCTCGATCTCTTTGAAGACGGGCGAGTCGATCATCGAATCGACCATGTTGTCTGCGGCCATGGCGAATTCTTGCAGGTTGATCTGATCGACGTCGACAATCATCTGGTTGCCGTTGGGGTCGATATAGGCAGCGGGGGTGCTGCAGGAGGCGCCGAGCAGGGTGGCGAAGGCGGCGGAACCGAGGAGGAGGTGTTTCATGGGGATTCCTGAGTTGTAGGAGTGTAGGGTGAAGGTGTTGTAGGAGTTGAGGAGATTCTAGCTTGTGGGCCCTTAAAACCCCTAAAACCCTTCCAACCCCTAAAACCCTTATTTGGTTTCGATGACTTTGAAGCGGAAGTCGTGGGCTTTTGGCGAGGGGGCTACGAGAGTCAAGGACTTGCGTTCGCGGCCGGACATGACGAAGGTGCGCCATTGGGCGTCGGCATTGAGGCAGAAGCCGCTGTCATCGTACCATTCGCACTTGTAGTTGACGGCGAGGGTGGAGTTGCTGTCGTTGGCGAGTTCGAGGTTGATTTTGCGGAAGCCGCTGTCGGTTTCGCCTTCGTTGATGCCGTAGCAGAGCAGCTTGTTGCTGAGGGTGGTGTCAGGCTCAAAGCGTTTGTCTTTGACGATGTCGCGGCGGGCCTGGTTGTTGGCGGCGGTGATTTCGTTGACATCGTGGGCGCAAGAGCTGCCGAAGGCGGCGGCTAGGAGCGAGCAGAGGAGGAGTTTTTTCATTTCGGATTTCCTTGTTTGGCTTCGAGAACAATCTGGTGGATCGAGAAGGGGCCGGCGGGGGAGGGTGCCTTGACCAGAATAAGCAGGCCGCGGCCGGATTTGAGATCGATGTATTCAGTGGCGCCGGATCCGGAGCGGATACCGAGGCGGCCATCTTCCGGCATCGGCATGCGGGCATAAAGCACTTCGCGCGGCAGGGTGAGCCAGGTGCGGCGGTCGGCTTCGTTCATGGCGATTTGGTAGCCGGCGCCGATGACGTCCGCCGCGAGTCCGGCCCAGACCGCGTTGTCTTTACCAGCCGCAGCTTTGGCGGCTTTTTTGGCGCCCCAGGTGGCGGCGGCTTTGGCTGCGGTGGAAATCAGGGTGCGGGTGATCACCATCGGCAATTCCTGGGAGAAATGAGTGGCAACGATGTCATCGACATTGACCAATGAAGCGGTGCCGGCGTCTTGATTTCCGGCGCGGACGCTGAAGCCCGAGGAGCTGAGGGGATGCGGCACCAGGGTGGGGAAGGCGGCGCCGACATAAGGCACGGTGCCATCGACGATGAAGACCGGCAGGTCGATGCGAATCTGGTCCCGGGAAGGAGCTCGTCCGGTTTCAACGATGACGTGGACGCAGGGCGGCTCAGCTTGTTTGGTGTCGATTCTTTGCAGCATCGCATCAATGGTTTTTTTCAGGTCGGGCTGGTGCTTGGCACACATGGCGGCGAGGCGGCGCAGCGAGGCCCGGCTACGATCAAGGTCGGAGGAGTCAGCTGGGCGGTGAAGGAAATAAATCGCGTTGACGAGGACGGCGGCGGGGTTGTCAAAGTCTTTGATGGCTTTGTAGTGTTCGAGGTCGCCATAGGTCTGGTCGAGTTTATTTTTGACGCCGGGGTCATTGAGGGTTTTTTCGGACTTGTAGGTTTTGTCCTGCGAGGCCTTGGTTTCGATTTCTTCGCGTTCGGCGACTTCTGATTGGCTTTGGCGTTGGGCGTCTTGCTGGGCGAACTCGGTGGCGCGGAGCTCGGCTCGGGCGTCGTCCCAACGGCCCATTTCCATCAGGATGAGGGCTTTCGAATTGTGCATCATGATCCGGTCGTACCAGCGTAGGCGGTAGGGCAGGTAGGAGAGGTTGGTCATTGTGCCGGAGAGGATTTCGCCGACCCGGACATCGGCCTGCTGATCTTGTTCTTTGGCAAAGGCATCGGCCTGGTCATATGCTGTGAGGGCTTCGTCGAGGCGACCGGCGGCGTGGAGGGCGGCGCCTTTTTCCAGTTGACTGACGACCCGGTCGCGACTGGGGGATTTTTCCGCCAGTTCGCAAGCTTCCACAGCCGATCCCTGGAAGTCGGCTCGTTCCCATTGGCTGGCGAAGCGCTTGGTGCGGTCGTTGTAGCTGTTGCAAGAGGCCAGAGCTAAGACGAGGGCGCCGCAAATAAGATGTTTGCTGGAAGCGATCGAGGCGGTGAGTGTGATCATGGCGTTTTTTGGGGGATAGAGTTCTGGTGTTTGGAACTGTCTTTCGGCCTGCGCAGATTAGACATGGTGGCGTCTTGCGCGCAGATTCCGATTTGAATGGGGCTTAAGAACGGTTTCGAGATTATATCCCGGCCTCGGCCTGATGGTAATCGTTTTGAAGTAAAATCCGACGAAAGCTTCGAAGGCAAAACCGCGCCCGATGAGGCGCGGTTTTGAGCACTTCAGCGGTCGCTAGGAGGGGCCGGAGGAGGAGGCAGGGGAGCATCCTCCGAAACTTCGACCTTGACCGCGCGGCGGGGAGCGGGTTTGGGTTTTTCGAGGCTGAGGCGGCAGATCTGGCCGCGGTCGATGCCGTTGTCCTCAAGGATTTGGGCCTTCGAGAAAAGCGGCTGGATCTCGGTGATGCGGACCTTACCGAGCTTGACTTCCTGGCTGCCCAGGACGGCACCGGTGTCGGGGTCGATCAGTTTCTCGCCGAGGCCGAAGACGTCCCAGATTTCGCCAACGGCGATGTTGGTGCCTTGGCCGCGCGAGATGGAGGCGATGTTGTCGATCGGGTGGGAGAGGATCTTGGCCGGCATGACGCGGTCGAGAATGTCAGCAACGCCGCGTTTGGCGAACTCACGGGCGACCAGGCGGTAGAGCTCTTCGTCGTTGTTGCTATCGCGGACGGCGTATTCCTTGTTCATCACCGTGTCGTCGAGTTCGGCGCGCACCGGAATCGAGGCGGCGAGGACGCCACTGGTCGAGTCGATGATCTGGATCGTGCCACCGAGGCGGACGGTGCGGCGTTCAGCGCTGCGGCCGGTGTCGAAATGGGCTTTTTCGACGATGTCGCCGAAGTCCGAGATGTTGGCGAGGACGAGCCAGCGGACGCCGCGGATCTGGAAGGATTTTGCGGCGGCGGTATCGCGGGGGTCGATGATGCCGGATTCGGCCAACTTCTGTTCGCTGAGGACGCGGGCCAGTTCATCGCGGGCGACGACTTGGAATTTGCCGGTGGCGGCAAAGGCGTCGGAGAGCTCGGTGCTGAGAGCTTCGGCGGTGCGCTGGATCGAGGCGGCCTTGGCGTGTTTCTCGAGGGCCGAGGCGATTTTCACCGCGGAGATGCCGAGGGTGTTTGTGTTGGTTTTCGGATCGGGAGCCTGGGCGGCGGGGCGAGGATCTTGAGCGAGAGCTTCGATCGAAGAAGCCAAGCAGAGAGTCATCAGACCGCAGGCGATGCGGGAGAGTGAACGCGTATTCATATCAGTCGTCGACCTTTTTGACTTCGATGTTCTTGCGTGAATCGGTGTTTTTCTTCTCATCGACCTTCAGGTCGAAGGAGACCTTCGAGTTCTTGTAGAAGTCGGCCATGCCGGTGAGTCGTGCGGCTTCCGCTTCGGTCAGGATCTGGCCGGCCTTCAGGCCTTGCAGCAGGAGCAGGTCTTGCGAATGACGGTCGTGCATGGCGGCAGTCATGGCGAGGCTGAGATTGAGGCGCTGGCCGGGGATGAAGTTGACGAAGCGGCTGAGCTCGACGTAGCCGTCGCGGCTGAGGCGGAGCTTGTGCAGGCCAGGACGGACGCTGAGGGCGCCACCGGCGGTGCCGACCATGATGCCGTCGACTTCGACGACGACGTCGTTGGCGACGGCGCTAGCGGTTTTGGTGCCGACGACCCAGGTGTTGTCCTTCTTCAGGATTTCCGGCAGGGTGAAGCCGTCGACGTTGCAATTGAGCTCGATTTCGATCAGACCGGCATCGGCCTTGTTAGGACCGGCGACGGCGAGATCGGCGATCTTGTCGCTGATCTGGGTGGCGGCGTCGGTGAGCAGGGCGCCGCCGGTGACGGCGTCGATCTCAGCTTTGCTGCCGGCATTGGCATCGGCGCGGGCGACTTTGAAGGCGTTGACCATGCCGGCCTTGATCGCGGCGCCTTGTTTGAGCTCGATCAACTTGAATGTGGCGTCGAGGCTGCTGACCAGGTTCTTCTCGTGGAGACCGATGCGCTCGTCGTCGATGCTCTTGGTGATCTGGCCGAGCTGGGCCAGGGTGACGACGAGGGCGTAGTCGGCGCCGACATCACGGGAGAGGGAGAGGATGGTCTGGTCATCGTAGTTGAAGCCGCCTTTCTCCGCGTCCTTGCGGTTGCCGAGGAGGGTTTCCTTGGCGATCAGGGAGAAGCCCCGTCCGGCGACTTGGGCAGTGACGAAGTCTTCCATCACCGGCAGGTAGTCGTCCATCTTCACGCCGCCGCGGTTGAGGACGAAGATGGCGACGCTGTGCTGGGCCTTGGGGGCGATCTTGGTGACGGTTTTGACCGTTTCCAGAGTTTCGACACTGGTGCTTTTTTTGACCGTGGTCTGCTGGGTGACGGTGTCTTGCTGGGTTTCTACCGTCTGGGCCAGAGCGGACTGGATGCAGACGAGTGAGAAGACCAGCGTCATCGCTGTTTTCATGGGGTGTCCTTGCAGTGTGTGGAACATGTTTTGGCGGCCTCCGCCGCGGATCTGGGGTTGGCGGCCCGTGTGGGCCGTCGCTTAAATGGACGCGTCCGACGCCGGTTTATCGGCTCCGATTCGCGACCGTGTTCGGAAGAGATGTCGCTGAATTTAATCGGGGATTGCGACTTCGCGATGCCGCAGCTTCACCAAGGACGAAGCTCAGGCAAGGCTCAGCGGTGTTTTTTCTTCGAGCTGTCATCGCTTTGGGCCGCTTCGCGTTCGCTAATCTGGGCGTCGCGTTCGGCACGTGCGGCCTCGGCGCGTTGACGGGCTTGCGATTCGCGTTCAGCGCGGGCTTGCGCATCTCGTTCGCGCTCAGCGCGTGCGGCTTCGGCGCGTTCACGGGCTTGCGATTCGCGCTCAGCGCGTGCGGCTTCGGCGCGTTCACGGGCTTGCGATTCGCGTTCGGCGCGGGCTTGGGCATCTCGTTCGCGTTCGGCGCGAGCTTGAGCTTCGGCCCGTTGCTGCGCTTCTTGATGAGCCTGCTCTCGAGCGGCGCGCTGCTGTTGATCGCGCTCGGCGCGGGTTTGAGCTTCGCGGTCGCGTTCAGCGCGTGCAGCTTCGGATTGCTGGCGGGCGCGGGCTTCCTGTTCGGCCCGTTCCTGGGCGTCGCGTTGCTGAGCGGCTTGACGGCTGGCCTGCTGCTGGGCCTCCTGTTGCGCTTGTTCACGGGCGGCACGCTGTTGAGCGTCGCGACCGGCCTTGGCTTGCGTCTCGGCGCGATGCTGGGCTTCTTGGGCCTGACGAGCTTGCTCCTGAGCCTGGGCTTGACGATCAATCTGAGCTTGACGCTCGATCTGGGCGATCGTTTGTTTTTCGCGTTCGGCCTGGGCCTGTTGTTGAGCTTGGCGTTCGGCAGCGGCGGCGTCCGCGCGTTGACGGGCCTGAGCTTCACGTTCGTTCCTGGCGTCGCGCTGAGCCCGTTCATAAGCAGCTTGCTGGGCGCGGACTCGGGATTCCCGCGCTTCGGCCTCTTCCTGGGCTTTGGCCTGGGCGGCGCGTTCAGCCCGGGCCCGAGCCTCGTTCAGCCTGGCTTCCTGCACGGCTTTGGCTTGAGCGTCAGCTTCGCGATCTTGTTTTGGGCTGCTGGGCTGGGGCTCGCGTGGGTTGTTTTGGCCAGCCCGGGCGGCTTCAGCGCGGCGACGAGCCTCGTTGAGCTGGTTTACCTGAGCCTTGGCTTGAGCCTCGCGAGCGGCTGCGGCGCGTTCGCGGGCTTCGTTCAGCCTGGCTTCCTGCTGCGCCTTGGACTGAATCTCGGGGGTTTGAGTTGTCGACTGCGGGTGACGACCTTGGGCTTCGGCGCGTGCGGCTTCGGTGCGGCGACGGTCTTCATTCAGTTGGGCGTCCTGTTGAGCTTGGGCTTGCGCGGCGCGTTCGTTGCGGGCCTGGGCCTCGGCGCGTTGCTGGGCCAGGGCTTCCTGCTGATTACGAGGCTGGCCGCTGTGGTTATTCAGGCGGTTTACCTGTTCTTCCCGGAGGCGCGCCTCTTCCTGGCGTTGCAGTTGAACCCGGGCCTGTTTGTCGGCTAGGTTCTGCGTCTCCTGCTGTTTTTTCAGCAGATCCGCCTGGCGACGCTGGGCGGCGTCTTCGAGATTGCGGGCTTCACGTTGTTGACGTAGCTCTTTGTCGCGGGCGATCTTGGCGGCCTCGGCCAGACGCTGCTGCTCCAGCTCTCGTTCGCGCTGGGCTTTGAGCTCGGCCTCGCGCTGCTTTTTCAGACGTTCGGCTTCAAGACGGGCAGTGCGTTCGGCTGCGGTCTCGACATGGCCGTGGTTGCCGCCATTTTGGCCGTTGTGGCCGTCGTTTCCGTGCTCATTGTGCCCGCCGGAATGGCCGGCGTGACCGCGGTCGTAGTTGCCTCTGCCGCGATGACGGTGTTCTTCGACATAATAAAATCGCAGGTACCAGGTTTCGCAGCTGCGGCGGTGCAGCAGCTCCCGTTCGTGGCATTCGCGGGCGCAGCGATCCCGTTCCATCTGGTCATGCCAGGCGCGGTGGTCCAAGTCCCAACGCATCCGGTCGAGCTCCATCCGTTGATATCGCAGGCGGCATTCTTCATCGTCGAGCAATCTCTGGCGCTCTTCGTACCAGACTTCGGACTCGACGCTGGGAGGGGCCCAATAAGGATCGTCATTGAGGCGACGCTCCATCACTAGCGGTGCCTCGCGGCAGACCGGCGGCGGCGGCAAGGGAGGGCACTCGCGGACGAGCGGCGCCGGGCTGATCAGGCTTTCATAGCGCTGTTGCGGCGGACAAGCTTCGACGGGGCGGCTTTCCAAATAGACCCGATCGGGTTCGGTTCGATAGGGGGCACAGGCGGCGAAAGTGCTCATCATCAACAAAGCCGCGACCGGCACGGTGACACGCGAGTTCATTCGGGATCCTTGGGATGGGGACAACTGCACCACGTTTTGGGGAGCTTGGCTGTCCTTGCCCTTAATCTGCAGCCGGAAGGGGGGTGGAATCAAGTCTTATCTGCAAGGAAAATCGTAATCGGGCCGGAATTGTTGGGATTCAGCTCCCCTTGCCGACGCGATACCAGAACAAGACCCGCTCTCCCGGACGCAAAAGCGGCCCGGATGGCGGCGCGATCCATAGGAGACTGCCGTCGTCGAGGCGGCGCAAGTGGCCGATCGGGGCGTCGAAAGCGGTCGCGCAGCAAGGAGACAAGGGAAGCTCCCGGATCAGGCTGGCATCGAACACCGCAGGGCGTGCGGCGGACCCTGCAGCAGCAAGAGATCGATGGGTGTGGAGGTTGTTCATCCGTTGATCCGGTGTTTCCAGATGAAGCGCGCCAGAATTCCGGCCAAGAGCAGCAGACCGAGAAGGAAACCGACCTTGATCAGGCGTTTCTTCCAGCGCAAATCGCCAGGATCGAGCTGGGCCAGATTCTTCAGCTGTTCGTCGCTGAGGAACCAACGTTGCTGATCGGCGACTCGGCCGATGGGCAGATGCCGGCATCGTTTGACCAGGGCCTTGTAGAAGCGGTCAGCATCGGTGGCGCCGGCGCAAGTGAAGACCCAGCGTCCGGCGCGGTTGAGGCGAAGGCCGAGCTCGGGGTCATCCGGCATCAAGGCGCAGGCTTCCCAGGCGAGATCGGCGGCGAGGATGCGATAGTGGAAGCGGGGGGTGGGGAGTTTTTGAATCTCCCGAACAACTCGACCCTTCTCATCCTGACCTAATCCGCAGAGGTTATCGGCCGTGTGTGTTCGATTGAGTTCAGCCGGCATTGGGTAACTCCCTTCGTACATCCCCCCATCCGGACCGAGCCAGGTGCCCATCAGTTCCATCCCCTCCATCCGGCAGATGACCGCGGCCTTCCACAGGGCATTAGCGCGTACGGTCGCCGACTTTTGCGTATCGTGGCCAAGCTTGAGATTGTCGACATACTCATGCAGCGATTTCTGCAGCGTCGGCGGGAAGAAGGGGATCGCTTCGTCGTAGCGCTTGTCCCGCACCAGACGGCGGGCGAGGATGGCGGCGGTGTCGCGGCGGAGGCGGGCGACTTCAATGCCTTCCCAGAATTCTCTCTCATGGACGCGGAATTGTTCGGCGCAGCCGCTGCTGTCGACACTAGGCGCGGGCGGGGCTGACCACTTGGCTTGCGGGGGCTTTTCCTCGCCGAGGATTTTCTGTTCGCGGCAGAACTTGAGCAGTTCGTCGCAAGTCATGACGCGCTCGGCGACATAGGCGCTGGCGTAGTGTTCGCGGGCGAGGATGAAGTGCAACAGGGCTTCTGGGTATTTCTCCTGACTGAGCAGGAGCAGGGCGTATTCGAGGTTCGGGTCGCTGTTGATCACATGAGTGCGACTGCTGCCCTCGGGCAAGCTCGGACAGACAAGGGCTTTCCAGGCGCCACGGTCGAAGCTTTTGCTGTCTTGCCCGAGGAGTTCGCGGTAGGCGGCCTCGGTGGCGGGCAAATCGCCTTTACGGAAGGCGCATTTCGCCTTCAGCCAACGGCAGAGAGGCGACTCGGGGGAACGTGCCAATAGTGCTTCGCATCGCTGGTAGCGGGCGAAGCGGTAGCAGGCGAGGGCGAGCAGGTCGGCGCCGATGAAGTCATCGGGGGCGAGGATGATCTTGTCGAAGCGCTCGACGAAGCGCAACAGGTCCTCTTCGCGCTCGAAGCTGTTGCAGACGGCATAGAGGATGAGGGCGGCGCGCGGCCCCGGTTGTTCCATGACTTCCTGGATCTTGCGATCGTCGGGATCCTTGAGCAGGTCGCGGGCGGCATAGCAGCAGGACATCGGAGCGTGGTTGCGGCCGAGTACGCCCATACGCAGGTAGTCTTCCAGTCGGCTGCGGTCGGAACGGAGCTTGACGCCTTTCTCCTTCAACGACGCTATGAGATCCTTGATGCCGTCGAGAAAGTCGAAACGCAGACGCTCGCCGAGGATTTTATCGGGCTTGGCTAGGCAATCGCCGGAGTTGTGATCCCGGTCGGAGGCCTGACCAGGACAGCAGTGGTAAAAGAAGATGCCGAGAGCCGTCGCGCCGAGGAGGGCGACGGGTCGCAGCCAGGCGCGGAGAGCCATGGGGGAGGGACCTAGGGGATTGAGTTGAGTGGAGGCGGCGGCGAGCAGTGAGACCGGCGCTTCAAATTGCGCTTGCCGCAAACGAAAAACAAGATGCGATCACTAATCACTATAAGTCCGAGGAAACATATCGATGGATTTTCACCGCTGCATTTGTAGCCCAAACTATTGCGGCGATAAGCGCGCAGGAGAGGGCTGCATTCGTCTTCTGGAGATCTGAATTGAGCGGACTTCGCCCAGCTCAGACTTTTTTATGATAGGTGCCTTTTTCGCAGGAGCGAACGAAACTTTCTGCGGTGGATTTGAGCTCTTCCCATTCATCCCGGATGCGCTGCGATTCCGGGGGAGATACGATGCCGTCGCGGGTGCTGCGGGAGATTTCGCTGAGCATGTCGGAGAAGTCGCCGACGATACCTTGGGTGGCGATGAGCAGGTCGGAGTGGACCAGTTCGGTGGGGGCTTTGTGGCGGACAAAGCTGCCGCCGGTTTGGCTGCACAGCCATTCGAGCAAGTGGTCGTCGCCGGTGATCCGATGCAGGTCGAGGACGCGGTCCAGCGGGTTGTCAGCTGCGGCTGCATGATACTGCTTGCTCTGGCTCCATTTGTGGACGAGTGATTGAGATACGCCCAGTTCGGAGGCGATGGCTTTGGCGCCTTTGGCGGCGACGGCTTGGCGGATGACTTCGTCTGATTCCATGGTGTTTCCTTTTGGCTTCTGACAAGTATCGGACAAGAAGCCGTCGATTGCAAGTTTTTCAGTAAGTCGATTGCGTGTTGGTCTGATTGCCGAGGACATGGCTCGGCATCTTGCCGGCTTCGATGGCGGCGTCACGGCTGCGTTTTTCGGCGTCCAGGGCCTTCAGTGTTCCAGGAACCGGCAGGGTCCGGACGGGCGCAGTGCTGACGGCGAGTTTTTTGCCGGCGTCGCGGATCAGGCTGGCGCACTGGTGCAAGTCGGCAGCGAGCTTGGTCAGGCGCTGGCGCTCGGCCTCGGCGGCCGGCGCGAGGACCAGGCGTTCATAGCTGGGAGTGCTTTGCGCTGCGAGCAGCTCGGTGTCGCGCAAGAGCTTCAGCAGCTCGTCGGACTGGCCACCGAGAAGGCTATTGAAGCCGCCTTGGCGGTAATCGGAAGCGACTTCAGGCCAGCGGCCGGTGATCACCGAAGCGACGCCGCGGATGCCGGCGCGGAGGTCGTCGAATCCGGTGTCGCTGAAGCGCGAGGGTTCGTTGACGCCGGCCTGTTTGCCGAAGGGGTGTTCGAGGTAGTGGACGGCGAGCTGATCACAGGTGGCGGCGAGGGTATCGAGGCGGTCGCCGAGGAACTCCTTGCGGCTGAGGCGGCGCAGGCGGGTGTTCTCGTTGTCGGCTTGGAAAGCGCTCCACTGGTGGGCGCAGAGAGTGAGGTCTTCGACCAAGAGGCGCGAGGCGATGATCAAGGCGGCGCGGCGGCGGCTGGCGGCGAGAGATTCACCGACGAAGTCGGCGGCGGCGCGGGTGCCGGGGTGGTCGAGATCGTGGTCGGTGCCCCAGAGAAGGAACTCAATCGCGTGGAAGCCGGTGCTGACTTCATCGGGAGCGTAGAGACGGTGGGCTTTGCGTAGGCTGTCGCGGTTGATCTTGATCACGGCATCGGTGGTGAGCAGGCCTTGTTCGCCTTCGAGGAAGCTTTCGGACACCGGTTCGGCGGCGATGCGATTGGCAGGCACTTGGCCTTGGGCATCCTGGCAAGGAAGGAAGTCAGGGCCGCCATGGGCGTGCAGACGCATCCAGGAAACGTGGGCGCTGCGCCAGGCTTTGCGGGTTTCGGCCAGTGTGGCTTCATCGGGCTGTGCAGCAAAAGTGCTGATCGAGTCGCGCAGGGCGGTGGCGGCGGCCCAGGCGTTCTGGTGGTCTTTCTGCGCCAGAGACAGGCAGCTCTCGCGGAAGAGGAGCTCGCTCTCGGTCCAGTCAGAAGTTATCTGGCTCGAGCAGGAGGCAAGGCTGACGAGGGCGGCGAAGCAGGGAAGGATGAAGCGCATAGCGGTCTCCGGGGATTGATCCCCCGACTCTAAAGCCGGAGCGCGGCGCTGCAAGTGAGCTTGATAGAGCAGATGCGGCAGAACTTATTAAAAAGTCGCTGGGGTTTCACCGGATCGCGTTGAGGAGCGGCAGGGTCGCATCCCAAAGACGAAGGCGCGCCGTCAGTGCCAGTTTGGCCGCTTCCAGGGCTTCGCGACGCTTCACCGGGTCGCCGTCGACCGCGAGCGCCACCAGGCGTTTCGACATCGGGCCATGTTCGCCGCCGTCGATCTCAATGTGGCGCTGCAGGTAGTAGAGGAAGGGTCCCCAGCGCTGGCTGTCGCTGGCGGCGGCGGCGCGGGTCAAGCCTTCGAACATTTCGGGAATGACGTCTTCGCGTCCGTAGGTGAAGACGGCGGCGATGCGGTGCAATTGACCGCGGCGGAGTTCAGAGAAAGTGGCTTCGAGGAACTCGGCGACGCCGGCAGGAGCCAAAAGGCGGCGAGCAGCTTGTTCGGGCGCTTCACCGGCTTCGGCGGCGCTGAGCAGGCCTTGGAAGGCTAACGCCGGAGCTTCGGCGGCAAGCATAGATTCGAGGTAGAGTTCGAGGTGCGAAGTGTGGCCGCCGTCGGGGTGGACATCGCTCTCTTCGCCGAGGACAATTTCATTAACCAGGCGACGGATTTCGCGGTCGCCGCGCGGCACCCAGGGGATGCTGCAGCAGGTGCAGGCGAGCTGTAGCGATTTCAGGATCGACATGAAGTCCCAGACGCAGTGGACGTGAGTGGCCATGAAGACTTTCAGGCGATCGGGACTGTTGACGGCGGCATAGATCGGGTGGCGAGTCAGTTGCTGGCGCAGCGGGGCGAGCTCGGCGTCGAATTCAATATCCATGATGTCTCCGTTTTTTTGCGCTGGGAAACTACGCCGGAAGCGAAGCGGCGCAATGGAGAGAGGTGTTCAGCGGTATCGATGCCATTTTATTTGGCTTTGCGGCGACGCATCGTCGCGATCAATTGCGACGCTTCGCGGCCGCCGCAAAGGCGCAACAGGACGAAGTAGAGTCCGCCGGCGACCAGGCAGATGAAGCTCAGGCGGCAGGCGAGGCGGAGGAAGGGCGAGCCGATTTGCTGCCATATGGCCGTCAAGGAATCGACGGCGAATTTCGCCGCGAGGGTGGCGACGAGGCAGCAGGCGGCGATGCGGAGGAGGGCCCACAGGCAGCTCAGGCTGGGTCGGTGTTGATGGCGTCGCGAGGCGAAGATCAGCAGCAAGATGAGGTTGAAGGATGACGAGATGACGGTCGCAAGTGGCAAGCTGGCCCATTTTAGGCCGGGTGCAAAGCACAGCAGGCCGACGCAGGCGAGCAGATTGATGACCAGGCAGCTGAGCGAGATTTTGACTGGCGTCCGGGTGTCTTTGTGGCTGTAGAAGAGCTGCAGCACCACCTTCACCGCGGTGAAAACCGGGATGCCGATGACGAAGTATTTCAGCGCCAGCCAGGTGTCGAGAACGCTCTGGTGATTGAAGGCGCCGCGTTGATAGACCAGGCTGACGATGTCCTGACCCCAGACTAAGAACAAAGCGGTAAAAGGCAGGCTGAGAAAGAGTGCCTGGCGCAGGCCGAAATCCAGTGCATCGCTGACTTCGGAAGGCTTGTTGTCGGCCACCGCTTTCGACATGATCGGCAGGCAGGCGACGCCGAGTGAGACGCCGAAGATCCCGACCGGCAGATAGACGAGGCGTTCGGAGTAGTTGATCGCGGCGAGGGCTCCGCTTTCCCCCCATTGCCAGGCGTCCATACAAACCGCGATGTTGCGGTCGATGAAGAGCGACAGCTGCGTGCAGGACGAGCCGATCAGGGCGGGGACAAAAAGCACCCACAGATGCTTGAGTTTGTCGCGGTCGAAATGCGGCGTCCAATCAAGGATCATGCCGTTTTTCATCAGCGCCCGCAGCAGCAGCCAGAGCTGCAGCGAGCCGGAGAGGATGACCGCTGCCGGAAGCAGCCAGATCCGCATCTCTTTGTCGGGATTCAGGACCGGGCCGATCAAGCAGGCAGCGGCGACGAGGAGGTTGAGCAACGAGGATGACACCGCGGCGAGTCCATAGGCCTTGCGGATGTTGAGGAGTCCGGCGATGAAGGCGGAGAGGCAGACGAAGGGCATGAACACCATCATCAGTGCCGCCATGCCGGTTTGCAGTCCCCAGGAATCCGGCAGGACCAGGCTGGAGAGAAGCAGGGCCAGCGCCGTGAGCACGGCCAAAGCGCTGGTGGTCAGAGCCAGAAGAGTGAAGACCATCGAGGCGAATTGACGGGCGGCGGATTCCCCGTCCTTGCTTTCGACTTCGCTGAAGAGCGGGATGAAGGCCGCCGTCAAGGCGCCTTCGCCGAGGACGTTGCGGAAGAGGTTGGGGAGATTGAAGGCCCAGAAAAAGGCGTTGGCGACTGGCCCGGTACCGAAGCTGGCGGCGAAGGCGAGGTCACGCAGGAGACCGGAGACGCGGCTGAGGAAATTGCCGAGGCTGGTCAGAAGCATCGCGACGGAAAGCTTTCTACTGGTCTCCAAAACTCGAGGTCCTTTTTGCTGATCGCCCGCGAATCTAATCCGCAATCGCGACTTGAAAGGGTTGAGTTCTTATAGCGGTGGAATGAAGAGCTACAAACCCAAAACTCGTCGAGCCTCATCTTCAGACATCCCCCTGGCGATCAAGGTCGCTAGCGCGATGCGCAATTGCTCCCCTACCTTCTGAGCTTGCATCCCGGCTTTCTGAGCTTGCTCTTCGGCTTTCTGAGCTTGTTCCTCGGCTTTCTGAGCTTGCTCTTCGGCTTTCTTGATTGCCGCCTCGGCTTGTGCCTCGGCATTTTTGATTACCACTTCGGCGCGAGCCATGGACTCGCGCTCGAGATTCAGGATGCTCTCGAGAAAATCATCTTCGAGCGTCATTTCCTTCCGAACTGCCGAGGATTCTCCGGCACGGACCAGGCTGCGCGCAATGCTTCGGAATTCCGGCGTCACGCTGTCTTCATCAATGATCAACTGATGCTCGTTGTCAGGATCGGCATGATGCTGATCGAAGAAGTTCAGCAGTTTTTCCAAACGGCTGCGAGCCGGCTCCTGGAGAAGAGGGATCTGAATGACGAAGCTGTCGTGGGAGAGACATTCGATAAACTGGGCCCGGGCTTTCAATTCTTCGCGAGTGATGGCATCGAAATATTGACGGCGCACCTTGATCACAGGAGCCTGGATGCCATCCAATTGGTGGCCGAGGAAATAGATGCTGATGATCGGCAGTGGCGAGCTCACCTCACGGCCGTTTTTAATCTCGGTGACAAGGTTGTTTTTGTTGGCGTACTGCTCGCCGAGATAACGCCGGAAACGCATGATGTCTTCCGGTAATTTGGCTTTCTGGATCTCAATCAGGACCAGCTGCGTTTCGCCATTGGCGAGACGGATCCGAGCACAGAAGTCAAGACGGAAGACGCAGAGTGCCGGACTGAAACGCCCGATCTGCTCGGTGTTGTGGGGTTCGACGGAGACGATGTCGAGCTCGGTGATGGTCGAAATCATCAAGCGGGCGACTTCGGGATCGCTCAAGAGATATTTGAAGACGCTGTCATAGATCGGGTTGGCGATGCGCATGGAAGAAATCTCGGTTTTGAATTCAGCCGCAATCTAGCACAAATGAAGCGCATCGCCAAGACTCGGCGGAAGGAAGTCTACAGCTGCTGACCATTCGCCACTGCCCTTGCAATTTAGCCTTTCGCCTTTTAAGTCCGGCCAAGCAAACTCACAAGGTCGACTCATGGACAAAGAACAGATCGCGCTCGATGGCCCCGCCGCCTCCGGCAAATCCACCCTCGCTAAACGCCTCGCGGACCGCCTCGGAGCTTTCTTCGTCAATACCGGTGACATGTATCGCACCTTGACCTGGGTCGCACTGCACAAAGGCCTGGATCCGGCCAAGGATATCGCCGAAATCACCAAGCTTTTGCACTTCGTCGATATCCGCTATGTCCGCACCCAGGCCGGCACCATGGAGCTGTGGATGGATGATCGCCCGGTCGATCTCGCCAAGGTGCGGGTTTCGGAAGTCACCGCTCAAGTCTCTCATGTTGCCAAGATCGGCAACGTCCGCGAGTGGATGGTGTCGCGTCAGCGCCAAGCCGCACCTCTCGGTCTCTTGGTGATGGAAGGCCGCGACATCGGCACCGCCGTTTTTCCCCATGCCCGCTACAAATTCTACGTCACCGCCTCGCCTGAAGTGCGCGCCAAACGCCGCTTCGCCCAGACCGGCGAAGTTGCCGCAGGAGCCTCCTTCGAGCGCGTCGTCGCCGAAATCGCCGAGCGCGACCGGATGGATATGGAGCGCGAGCACTCGCCCCTCCGCCCTGCCCCTGACGCCATCCATGTCGACACCTCCGATCTCGACATCGATCAGGTTCTCGAAATCCTGGCCCAACACATCGAAGCGAAACGACCGGAGTAAGGGTTTTACGGGTTGGAAGAGTTGTAGGGGTTTTAAGGGCGAGCAAGAAGCTTGACCATGAGCCCTGTCTCTTCTTTCTTCCTATCCACTACAACGCCTAAAACCTTTCCAACCCCTAAAACCCTCACAAAATGACCAGCATCTCCTACCGTGTGCCTTATGCCGATACCGACCAGATGGGCGTTGTTTACTACGCCAATTATCTGGTCTGGTTTGAGCGTTGCCGCAACGAGATGCTGCGCGACGCCGGCCTTCCCTACACCCGGCTCGAGGCCGAAGGGGTGATGCTGCCGGTTGTCGAGGCTCATTGCGATTACCGCATTCCAGCGCGTTATGATGACTTGCTCAGCATCACGGCTGCCGTCGAAAAAATCGAAGGCTGCCGGATTCGCATCGTCAACACCGTGGTCAACCAGGCGGGTCAGCAGATCGCGAAAGGCCACACAGTCCATTGCTTCATGTCCGCATCGAGCCGCAAGCCGATCCGCCCGCCTGACAGCCTGCTCGCAGCTTTGGGTTGGACTGGCGAGATTTGAGCTGAAAACCCTGGCTGGCCGATCGCTGCAGTGCGCCGCTAACAGAAAATCATGAGCCCAGCCGCCTTCATCGCTCCTTACGCTGTTCAGGGCGTCGCTTTTTCATTGATGACGCTGACCCAGAGTTCTTTGGCCGCCTGTTCCATGGTGAGTGCGCGCCCGGCATCAAGGACGCTGTTGATCGCACGGATGTTGATGTAAACATGCGAAGCGATGAGGCCGTGTTTGAGCAGCGGTCCCAGATTCTCGGCAGTCTGCAAGGTGTAAATCGGCGGCAGACCAGCGACGGACGAAGTGATTTCCAGATCCGTGGCGGCGGGCATCCCCGGCGCCGGGTAGAGGCGTTCCAGCGCCTCGATGTCGCCCAGCTCCTCCGGCGGCGGCAGGCCATGGAGAAAGACCAATGCAGCTGACTCGGGCTGCTGCTTGAGAAGCTCATTCATCGCTCCGCCTCGGATCACCTCGGGGTCGATCAAGGAGTCGGTCGTGCGGCTCATATTGAGTTTGGCATTGAGGCTGGCGGCGTTGATGATCAACCAGGGATAGGCTCTGGCGCCACCAGCACCCTGTTGAAAGGCATCGACGAGGGATCGTCCGTTGGTCCCGGGCTTCAAGTCTTGATCACCGCAGATGATGATGACCGGTGTCTTGGCGGCAGGCAGGCTGCTGGCGATATCCCGCCCCAGCTGCCAGGCGCCGGCGAGGTGCATCTGATCTTCGGCCGGGGTCAGTTTCTGCTGATAGGGATCAGGCAGCGCCGAGTGGAGGATCGCCAGGATCGACGCCATCACCAGGCAGCAGATTCCGGCAAACCGGCCGCGGATGGCGCGTGGAGTCCGATTGTTCCGATTGACAAGAAGGAGAACAAATCCGATGACCGGAAGAATCAGGGTGGCGCAGAGTATGGGGTGCATGGGCAAGCCTCAGGGATGGAGTTTAGGGGTGGTTTTCAAGAGCTTCCAGGATCACCGTGCAGCCTTGGTCGCCGCGGCACGGCAGGCTCAGCTGGGTCGCCTCCTCCGTCACCTGCGCCGAGGCCCCACCCTGGAGCAGCTTCCAGCGGCCGGACAGGCTCAGGGTGTAGGGACGCTGATCCGCTTCATCCCACGAAGAGGCGATCAGTTCCAGCCGATGCCCGTCGATGTGTCGGACGATCAAGGACGTTGGTCGGCCCAGCTGGCGCAGCGGGCCGCAGGCCTGCCACGCGGTGTCCGGTTTGAAGGAGGCGTAGATCCATGTCTGGGTGGCGGCGTCATAGGCGCCGTGGGCATCCGAATCAAGACGTTTGACCTCGAGTGCCATCGGCCCGGCCCGGGTGCTCATCGCATAGGCGCAGGAGGCGTCGTGCGGCTTGACGCCGTGGTCGACATAGGCGACGGCGAAATCGCCTTCGCCGGGAACGAAATCCTGCAGCATCGTCGCCATCGTCGGGCGGGCTTTGCCGGGGCTGGGCTGGTTCTTGAAACCGAGGAGCGACAGGAGGGGCGACTGGATGATTCCCGGCTTCAAATTCTGGAGCGAGGCGGTGCGCCAGGTCTGATGCCGAGTGGTGGCATGCAGGGTGGCGGCGGCGGCACCTGCGTTGAGCAGGGTCAAGCGCAGACCGGAGGGTGCCGTGAGCTCGGGTCCAGCGGCTGGCGTCTCGCCCAAGGCTGAGGCTGGCGCCAGGATTTCCTGGTAGAGGGTGGTGACGCAGGGCTGCGCGGCGACGGAGTTGATGGCGCTGGTCATGACCAGGGCTCGGCCGCCTTGCAGGTAGAGGCTTTTGTGGAAGGAGATGCCATCGTTCTGGTAATCTGTGCCCTTGTACTGCATCGTCAGCAGGCCACCGGCATCGCGGCCTTGGCCGAAGTCGAGAACGCCCCCGACTGGAGATTTGTTGACGGTGCCGGCCAGGCTGGTTTAGGCAGCTTTTGACGGTGTTGACGGGACGGAGTGACGACGAAATAATTCACGTACCTGCAAGCTCTCAGATTGGCGGCGCTTTAATCGTCTTCGTCCCCCTCATCGGTCATCACCAGCGAGGCGATCTCGTTCTCGTCAGCCTGGGAACGGAGCAAATCGAGGAAGGTCGGCAGAATCGCACGAATGCGCGTGATCAAGCGAACGCTAGCGAGTGAGCGGGTGCTGAGCAGTTCGTCCAAGTAGAGATATTCGGCGCTTTCCGCTGCCAGGAAGCCCACCTGATAGCGACGCCGCTTGAGTAGGTGCATGACGGATTCCAAGGCATTGCCGAGAAGTTGCGGTTTCTTGAGGGTGTAGGCGCGTTTGACATGGTTGATGAGGACGCTAAGAAGCTTGCTGGATTCGTCGTCATTCAGACAGGAGAGCGCATCCTCGTTCAGGCGGATTATGTTGCGGCAAGCCATGAGCCAGGCGTTGGGGGTGGGATTGTCCGGGAGATGCTCGAAAGCCAGGAGCCAGAAATTGCGGATTTCTTCCGTGGTATTGAAGGAATTCCCCAAGACTTGTAGATCTCGAGAGTCACGAGTTCTCCTCCCTGATCCCTAGCAGCTCCAGCTGGCCGGGAGGCAAAGAAACAGGATCAGGCGGCGGCTTGATCCTGTTTCAATTGCTGCGCCTGGATGATCATCGCGATGAGGA
>CAMCSH010000004.1 GCA_945877655.1 Lentisphaera araneosa HTCC2155
TCCGCGCCCACCCAATCACCACCGAGGGCGGCAGCATCGCCGCCGAATACCTGATGGAATACGCCGCCGATCGGGTCACCACCTACAGCACAGCCGTGCTCGGCCTCAGCGTCGGATGTGCCCGTTGCCACGATCACAAATACGACCCGATCAACCAGAGCGATTTCTACAGCCTGATGGCCTACTTCAACTCCTCCACCGAAACCCATTCTGAAAACGGCCAGGGCACCGCCTTCGCCCCGATGATCGAATGCGCTTCGCCGCTGTTGCCGGGTGGCCCCAAGGTCAAGGTCATGGTGATGGATGAAGCGCAGCAAGCGAAGGCCACCTTCGTCCACACCCGCGGCCAATACGATGCGCCCGACGCCAAGCGCCCGGTGAGCCGCAGCCCCCCCGCATTTTTGAGTGGCGGCAAGGAGCAATTCGGGGCTGACCGCCTCGGCCTGGCGCAATGGACCTTCAGCGCCGATAACCCGCTCACCGCCCGAGTCGAAGTCAATCGATTGTGGATGCAGCTCTTCGGCACCGGCCTGGTCCGGACCCAAGAAGATTTTGGCCTGCAGGGAGAGTATCCCAGCCACCTCGAAGTTCTCGATTGGCTGGCGGTCGAATTCCGCGATCAAAAATGGAGCCGCAAGCAGCTTATCCGCAGCATCGTCAAGTCCGCCACCTTCCGCCAAAGCGCGGTGCGGACGCCGCAAATTCTCGCCATGGATCCCGAGGGCCGCCTGCTCGCCTGTTTCCCTCGTCACCGCCTTCGCGCCGAAGCGGTGCGTGACCAAGCCCTCGCAATGAGCGGTCTTTTGGTGGAAAAACTAGGAGGTTCTCCGGTCAAACCGCCGCAACCCGCTGGCCTTTGGGAGGAAAAAGCCAATGGGGCCAGTAACACGTCGGTATTTGTCGCTGATACAGGGGAATCTGTTTATAGAAGAAGTCTTTACACCTTTAGTAAGCGAAATGCTCCTTCGCCGCAAATGAGCATTTTCGACCAGCCCGAACGCAGTAGCTGCAATGTCCGCCGCAACTGCGCCAATACTCCGCTGCAAGCCTTGATGCTGCTCAACGAGACGCAGATGCTCGAAGCCTCCCGCGCCCTCGCCGGACGCTGTCTGACCGAGGCTCAGGACGACTCATCCCGCCTTGATCGACTCTGGCTCCTGTGCACTGGCAAAAACCCCGACGACGCCTGCCGCAAGCTTCTGACCAAGGCACTGGCCGATTTCCAGCAGCGTTATCAGGGCCGCGACAAGGAAGCGCAAGCCCTCGCTCAGGACCTGGCCAAGAGCCATAATCCGGCCATCGCCGCCGCCTGGGTCCTCCTCGCCAACGCGGCCCTCAACGCCGATGAGACGCTCAATGTCCAGTGAGTTCATCGCTCCATTCTTAATTCCTAATTCTTAATTCCGAGGTCTTATGTTCAATCGCCGTCAATTCCTCCAAGCCGGGGCCGTGGGCCTGCTCGGCAATGCCGCTATGTCGGAACTCTTCGCTGCCGAAAGCGCGGCGCAAGGCCCGGGTTTGCCCGGTCTGCCGCACTTCAAGCCGCGTGCCAAAAGAGTGATTTATCTGACCATGGAAGGCGGGCCGTCGCAGCTCGACACCTTCGACCACAAGCCGGATCTGATGAAGCTTGCCGGGCAGGAATTGCCGCCCTCGGTGCGTGGCACGCAGCGCCTTACCGGAATGAGCTCCGGCCAGGGCAAGTTACCGATCGGCCCCAGCCCCTTCAAATTCGACCGCTACGCCAACAATCAAGACGGCATCTGGTTGCCGGAATTCCTCAAACACACCGGCGGCGTCGCCAAGGATCTTTGCGTCATCCGCACGCTCAACACCGAGCAGATCAATCATGGTCCGGCAGTGACCTACATGCAGACCGGCTTCCAGTTGCCGGGTCGTCCCTCGATGGGAGCCTGGCTGTCCTACGGCCTCGGCAGCGTCAACCGCAATCTCCCCAGCTTTGCCGTCCTGATCTCGCAAGGCGGCGGTCAGGGTCAGGCCTTGTTCACCCACTTCTGGGGCTCTGGCTTCCTGCCCAGTCAGCACCAGGGCGTGCAGCTGCGCGCCGGCAAGGAGCCTGTGCTCTTCCTCAACGATCCCGATGGCGTGACGCGCGCCGATCGCAGGGCTCAGCTCGATCTCATCGGCGGCCTCAACGGCCTCAGCCAGGAGAAGTTCCATGATGCCGAAACCGAGGCCCGCATCGCCCAGTCGGAGATGGCCTTCCGGATGCAGGCCTCGGTGCCTGAACTCAGCGACTTGAGCCAGGAACCCAAGCATGTTCTCGACCTCTACGGCCCCGATGTCACCAAGCCCGGCACCTTCGCCTACAACTGCCTGATGGCGCGCCGCATGGCCGAGCGCGACGTCCGCTTCATCCAGCTCTATCACCGCAACTGGGACCAGCACGGCAACATCAACGGCGAGCTGCCGAAGCAATGCCGCGACATCGACCAGGCCGAGGCGGCGCTGATCACCGATCTGAAGCAGCGCGGCTTGCTCGACGACACCCTGGTGATCTGGGGCGGCGAATTCGGCCGCACTTCCTACTGCCAGGGCGGCTACAATCCGCAGCGCATCGGTCGCGACCACCATCCCCGCTGCTTCAGCGTCTGGGTCGCCGGCGGCGGCTTCAAGCCCGGTGTCGTCCATGGCAGCACCGACGAATTCTCCTACAACATCGCCGAGGGCGGGGTTTCAGTCAACGATTTCCACGCCACCCTGCTCAACCAGCTCGGCATCGACCATGTGCGCCTGTCGCAAAAGGTGCAGGGCCTCGACATGCGTCTCACCGGCGTCGCCGGCAAGGTGCGGAGGGAGCTGCTGGGCTGAGCCTAACTGGGACACGACTGGGACGGACGAGGCGCTACCCTAGGGATCTAGGCAATGGCCTCGTGCCCCATCGGGGTTTCATCCGGCTGGTGCTCCCCAGAGCATGGAACGAGACGAAGCCGTTAGGAGAGGCGCCAACCCTGGGCTTTGGGCCGTAACGCTCGGTTGAGCATCGAGCAGGGTGTCGCCGGACGCCGTTACGCCGCTTGAGGCCGGTTTACGGTTGTTTCTTGTCATCGGCGATCAGCGAGGGCACCGTTGGTGCATCGCTTGCCCGATTGCGCTTTGCCTGAACATGAGTGCCGTCTTTCTGGCGCACCACGGCGTCGAGATGTGAGCCTTCGGCGCGATTGTCTTGCACGATGGCTTGGCGCACGTTGCGGAGCTCGACCATGACCGTGGGTTTGCCTTCGGTTCCCAGATGCTTGGCGCGGTTGTCCTGGAATTGCAGGCCGCTGACCCACTCGGCCCTGATGGCGGGGGCCGGACAGTTCTCGATGGTGTTTCCAGAAATGAGAAGATTGGCCGAACCCGCCACATCAATCGCGGCTTCGGGCATTTTCAATTGAAACAGATTCCGGCAATAGTTGCCGGTGATCTGCACCCGGTCGCTGTTGTGCACAAGGATCGCCCCGGCACTGGAACCGTCGAAGCGGTTGTTGCGGATGACGATGTCGCTGTTGGGATACGAGGCTGGGAAGGCTGAGATGGGCGGCGTGCCGTTGCGCACACTCAGGGCTGCGCGGCCCGAACCCCATAGCGCGCCGTGGCTGGTATTGATGAAAACATTGTCGGCGATCAGCACATTGTGGACGGTAGCTCCTTGCCACCACCACGAGTCGGTGACGACGTCCAGCCCTCCGGCGAGTCGCACGAAGTGATTATTGGTCAGTTCCAGCCGCTTGCCGCTCTGAATCATCACGCGCACGCCCGCATCCGACCAAAGGCAGTTGCGCATCACGAGTTCCATTTGGCGGTCGGCCACGTCTTCGACCAAGGTGCCGCGTTCCAAATCAAGGTCCCGGTCGAAAGTCAATCGCCAGAACGCTCGATAGCGAGTTGGGTCTTGGAACTTCAGGGTGGTGCGGATGAACTCCGCCGCCGGTTCGATCCAGGGCTTGGCCTCGGCGTCGGGCACGCGCTGAGCCGACACCAGTTTGGCGTTGGTAAGCGGCGTGAAATCTTTTTGGTAAAACGCGAAGGGGCTGCCGGGTTCGTTGTCTTGGTGGCGGTGAAAGATGTTGCTCCACACCACCAGTTCGCGCGGCCCTGTCTTTTGCCACACCATGTCCATGCTGCTAGAGGCCATATCGAGCAGGTCGTCTTGCGAAGTCCGAAATTCGCAACTGTCCAGCGTCACGCGGCATTTGCGCGTTGTCGACTGCCATCCGCCGCCGCCATAGAGGCGGTTGGTGCCAGGCCGCCTGCACCCGCGAACGCGCGTCAAGGTGCAAGTCTCCGTGGCGTTGCGATAGCAAAAGCCGCCGCCGTAGAAATCGAGGTCGCGCACCGTCAGATTGCCGACTTCTTCCAGCACAAAAAGCCAATCCGGCCCGGATGGCCCAATGGCCGTGAGATTGCCGGGGCTGTAAAGCCGATCCCAGTAGTCGCGTTGCATGTCTTTGCCTGCCGAAAAGGTCACGCTGCGCCCGTCTGCGCTGAGCGCGGCGTCGTTCCAGGCGAACTGCGACCAGGAAATGTTGGGCAGCCAGATGCCGCTGGGGCTGTAGGCGTAGAACAACTCATCTTTGTCCGCTTTGGCCACCAAGGCGCGATAGCCCGGCGCAACTTCCACCGTCACGCGGCGCTTCTCGAAGTCACTGGCAACGATGCGCCCTTGCGAATACGGCAGCGGATCGAAATCCACCACCACCGGCCCCACGATCTCGAAAGATTTCACCCGCCAGAGCGAAAACAAAGGCCGCTTGATGGATTCCATGATGAGTTCGCAATGCGGCAGGTACAAGGTGAATGCGTCGACGGTGTTAATTCCGAAATCGCTGCCTTCAGGCAGGCGATAGACGCCAGGCGCAGCATGAAACTCGGATTTCTTGGCAGCGACCGCCTCGCGGAATTCCTTCACTAACTTTATCCCGGCCCGGCGCTGCTCCTCGACTTGCTCTGCCGAATACGCCTTCGGATAAGCCGGGGCCTTGGCATCGTAAGACTCGGCGGGATCGTAGAGCGTGGAGCCTTGCCGTGGCATCGACGGGACTGCCGCCAAGGGCGGCGTGGCCTTCAGGCAGCCAAACAGGCAACTGGTGCACATGATAACAATCAGCAGGAAGCGCAATGGTGACATCTGAGGATTCCTTGGTTGCAATTTCAACGCAAAATTATGAGGACGATCTTCAGTCCTTCCCGGGCGGCGCTGACGGGTAGGGCCCTGAGCTACGCGCAAGTGAGTTGAGGAGTCTGAGTACTCCCTCACTCCCCTTGTTCCCTCACTCCCGGAGCTGCACTCCTGATTCCGAGTCATACTAGTCGCCACCTCCCTCCTCACCAAGGAGTACCGCAAAGGCTGGGACTTCCGCATGAGCTGAGGCCAAGACTCAGCCAAAACAGGCTCCCCCGGTAGCAATGCCGGGGGAGGTTTTTATGCGACCTATATCACTCCATTTTGATCTTGGATTCTCTTCGCCGTCAGCGTCAAACTAGGGAGTGAGGGAGGTAGGGAGTGAGGGAGTAAGGCAGGAGCGCATAAGAGTTCACTCCCCAACTCCCTCGTTCCCTCACTCCCAAACCTAGAGATTAGAATCCCGAGTGATACAGCTCGTTTTTATGGGATTCAGTCCAAGCGCAACCTTGGGCCACAAAGGACACAAAGAACATAGATATTCGCAAGCGCATCTTCTTGCTCCCAAGCCTCAGCCAGGTCCAAGTGTCTGCGTAATACATTCTTGCCGCCCACTCGCCCTCGCACTAAGTTCGAGTTCATCCAACAACCCGAGGAGAACGTCATGAGCGACAAGATCAGACACAAACTCAATGCTCCTGGTCCTTGGTATTGCACCGATCCTTCCGATCCAAGCGGCGAAGGCTGCATCGTCTGCGGCCTCTGCCCCAGCGCCGCTCCCGAGTTCTTCCGCGAAGACGAGGAGGGCTATGCCTACGTCTGGAAACAGCCAGTCACCGACGCGGAGATCGCCCTCTGCGAAGAACAGCGGCAGGATTGCCCGGTCAACTCGATCGACAAAACCAGCTGAATCCGCCGTCGCCAGTATCTTGCCGGAAACCCCTCAGGATCTGCGATGACTGCCGCCCTCCTCTCTGTCCGTCGACGCCTTTACGCCGTCTCCTTGCTGCGCTCCATCAGCGCCGCCGGCAGCATCACCGCCCCCTTGATCGCCGGCGCCAGCCTGAAGATCTTCTACGACTTCGCTCTCTGGTCGCAGTGCCGCAAGGTGAAACCGCCGGAGGAGAGGTGAGATGGGGGGTATGAGCACTCCGTGCGGTGTTTAGTTTTCCAGCTCCCTTTAGGCCGGAGCGCGGCAGTCCGCGCAGCGACTGCGGCCGGGATGTCCGGGATCGGGTCGTGGCGACGATACCTGACTGACGCGATCAGATGTCTTCTGCCGCTTGTTGGTGCCGGAAATTGAGGGGCCGCAGTCGCTACGCGGACTGCCGCGCTCCATTCACGGTCACATGGCATCTCTCTGACCTCGAGACCTTGTAACCAGCAAGGCAAAGCCAAGCGCAAAAAACCGCGGCACCTTTTCAGGTGCCGCGGTTTTTGAACTCATCTCGAGCTGGAAGCTCGAGCCACGTCAGCCCTTCAGGCCGTCTTTGACCAGGATCAGTGAGTACTGGGTGTCTTCGTTGATCGGGGCGAGCTGGACGATGCGGTGGCCGTCGTTTTTCAGCGAGGCGGGGATGTTGCGGTAGGGATCGCCGGTGTCGACCAGGATTTCGATCTCGGCGCCGGCGCCGAGGGTCGCCAAGGCGTGACGGGCCTTGATGAAACCGATGGTGCTGGTGACGCCGCTGAGGTCGAGCTTGGGGCGACCATCAACGATCGGCAACTGCAGATCGACTTGGGGCTTGCAGTTTTCGCGTTCATTGCGGTACATACGCACCCAAGTGTCGACAAAGCCCTTGCTGGCGGCGAGGAGGCTGGCTGCCTCGTCCTTGCTGTAGCTGGCGGCGGCTGCAGCGAGGAGCGACTCGGGGACGGCGGGGAGCTTGCCGTTGAGGCCGTAGAAGCGGATGTAGGCTTCGAGAGCGGGAGTCAGCTCGGCGATGGCTTCGCCGGCTTCGATCAGGGTGGCGCGCAGAGCGTGGCGCAGGGCCTCGCGGGCGTTGAAGACGGTGTCGGCGAAGTAGCCCTTCTCTTGAACTTGAGCGCCCATCTTGAGGAAGTTGAGAGCGTCGTCGAAGGCTTCGGTGACCAGGTTGAGGGCGCCGCCGGCGCATTCACCCATGCCGACCGCGGGCGAATACTCGTCGCCTTCGGCTTGTTCGTAGTCGCGGTAGAGATCGAGGTCGCTGGCTTCGACGGTGTCGAAAGGCTTCACCAAGGCTTGAACTTCCTTGACATCGACCTGGCCGAGCCATTCGTCGAAGCTGACCGGGCTGCTCAGAGCCTTGTAGTGGGCGATGATCGCCTTGACCGCGGCAGGGGCCTTCTTGGCGGTGACGCGACCGACGCGGCGGGAGAGACGGCGGGCGCCGTCAAAGACCTTGCCGCCGATGGAGAGCATGGCGCAGGGGACGGCCTTGCCTTCGACGACGCGGGACGAGCCGTTGAAGCCGAGCGAGGCGACGCCGTGCTGGCCGCAGCCGTTGTGGCAGCCGGAGATGTGGATGCGGCCGTCTTCGACGCCGGCGGCGAGCTCGGGCTCGTTCTCGAAGATGTCGATGAGGACGTCAGCGAGGCCTTTCGACGAGGTGACCGAGAGGTTGCAGGTGCTGCGGCCGGGGCAGGCGACGACGTTGGAGATGTGCGAGTAACGAGGGTCGGCGAGCTTCAGACCTTCGAGGCGGCGCTTGGCGTCGGCGAGGTTGCCGAGGGGGATGTTGGGGATGACCATGTTCTGGTTGACGGTGAGGCGCATTTCGCCGTTGCCGAGTTGTTCCGCAAGGTCGCAGAGCGAGCGCATGGCGGTGGAGTCTATGTCGCCCATGCGGATGCGGACGCGGAGGCCGTAGGTGTCGACCTTGTTCTGAACGAAGACGCAGGCCTTGGCCCAGGATTCGCCGACGAGGGCAGCGGCCTTGCCGAAGTCGGCACTGGCTTTGGGCAGTTCGAGCTTGGCGTCGGGCAGTTCGATGATCAAGGATTTACCGTATTCCGAGGCGGCGAGGCGGTCGAACTCAGCGCGGTATTGGGCGTTGAACCACTCGGCGCCGCGCTCGAGCTTGATGAACTTCATGCGAGCCTTGTTGCGGTCCTTGCGGTTGCCGAACTCGTTGAAGACGCGCATCAGGGCGGTGGCGCAGAGAAGCAGTTCGGCGGGGCGGAGTGCGGGGTGAACACAGTCGGCAGCGACCGGGCGGCCACCAAGACCGCCGGCGGCCCAGACGTCGAAGGCGGGCAGGCCATTCGCGTCGCGGACGGCGACGAAGCCGATGTCGTGCATGGCGGAGAGGCCGTGGTCGCCGTGGTTGTCTCCGGAGAAGCTGATTTTGAACTTACGGGGGAAGTTCTGGGTGTAGGGGTTGCGCAGGCAGTGATGGACCAGGGCTTCGGCGGCGGGGATGATGTCGAAGACCTGCTCGGGGGTGATGCTGGCGTAGGGGTCGGCGGATACGTTGCGGACGGTGTTGCCGCAGGCTTCACGCGAGGTGAGGCCGCAGTCGGCCATCATTTCGAGGAGCTTGGGGGTGAGGCCGCGGGGGATGTAGTGGAGCTGGATGGCCGAGCGGGTGGTGATGTGCAGGATGCTGTTGGTCAGGGTGTCGGCCATGCCGCACATGGCGCGCAGCTGCTTGGCATCGGTGACGCCGTAGGGGATCTTGATGCGGACCATCTGGACGCCGGGCTGGCGCTGGCCGTAGATGCCTTGCCAGAGGCGGCGCTTCTGCCATTCGGATTCATGGAGTTTGCCGGCTTCAAAGCCTTCGAGGGTTTCGCGGAAATCGCGGATCTCTTCATCAACAACGGCAGTGCGGACAAAATCAATGGCTCGGCTCATGGGGACTCCTGATGTGGTCTGGCGGTTCAGATCAACTTAGACCAAGTCAGCCAGTCCCCAAGGGGCTATGACGATCGCTTAGGCGAATTTCAGCGTCATCATTTGGCGCTGCGGCTCTTTTTCGGCTCCGGCTGGATCGGCAGCAGCGGTTTTCTGAGTGCCTCGGCATCGATACCTTCCATCGCATCGGCGAGGGTGTAGAGCTCGAGATGCTGGATAAAGGTGCGGAGTGCGCGGCCGATGATGCGCTGCAGGCCGCAGTTGCCGGAGAGCTTGCAGGTGTTCTCGACGGGGTTCATGCATTCGACCAGGATGAAGGTCGGCTCGAAGTCGCGCACCACGTCGGAGATGCGGATAAGCTTCGGCTCGCGGGCGAGGGCCAAGCCGCCTCCATAGCGACCTCGCTTCAGTTTCATGTAGCCCATGTGGCCGAGGCGGTTGACCACCTTGGTGAGGTGGCTGCGCGAGATGCCGAAGCTGTCGCTGATCTCGCTGGTCAGGACCAGGCGCTCCGGATGAGCCGCGACATAGATCAGGGTCCGCAAGGCGTAATCGGTCATCATCGCGATTTGCATGATTCTTCCTGTGCTTGAAGCATTTGATTTGACCGAGAATAAATCCTCCTCTCGGACCGATACAAGTGCGACATTGCAGTTGTCGCCTTGACATTCCTAGCCATTGGCGCTTATTCCGTGCGTCACAGAAACCCGAAGGAAGCCCCCACCATGATGTCGCGCTACGCCATTTATTACCCGATGCATTTCCTTGGCATCGCCATGATCGTGCTCGCCCTTGGCGCCTTTGCCGGCCATTATTTCGGCGGCGCCACCGAGCCCCATCCCCGCAAGAAACTCCTCGCCATCGTCCACGGCATCGGCCTGGTTCTGGCCATCGTCGGCGGCTTCGGGCTGATGAAAGTCTTCGGCATCAAGCACAGTTCATACTTGCAGAATCCCTGGCTTTTGGCCAAGACCCTGATCTGGGTCTTCCTCGCCATGGCCCCCTTCCTGATGCGCAAGGCGCCTCGTCAAGCCCTGCTGATCTTCTTCCTCTGCATCGCCAGCTTCGTCTTCGCCGCTTCCGCCGCCAAGTTCAAGAGCTTCGAAGCCTGGTCAGCCAACTTCAAAACGGCCCCGGCGGAAGCCAAGCCGGCTGAAAGCAAGCCCTGAGAAAAAAGCCGCCTCGACCGAGGCGGCTTTTTCGTAGCTGGGATCGCCCTTTAGACCGGAGCGCGGCAGTCCGCGGAGCGACTGCGGCCGGGATGTCCGGGATTGGGTCGTGGCGACGATAGCTGACTGACGCAATCAGAGGTTTTCCTCCGCTAACACGTGCCGGACATTGAGGGGCCGCAGTCGCTACGCGGACTGCCGCGCTCCACCTTGTTGAGCTTACCCAGTTGTGTCCCGACTGTGTCCCAACTGTGTCCCAGTCGTATCCCTGTCAAATGTATTTCAGGATCGACATGTCGTTGCTTCTGGAGACCATCTGCATCGAGGCCTGGAAGGAGGTCTGCAGCTGCGACAGCTCCATGATCGCCTTGCTCATGTCGACATCCTTCAGCAGGCTGATCTGTTGCTGGTTGGTCTCTTGCACCGAAATCAGGGTGTTGTTCTGCTGCTCGAACCACTGCTGACGGACGCCGTTGGAGGAGATCCGGTTGATGACGTGGTCGAGGTTGTTCTCGAGCTGTTTCTGGTCGTTGACATCAACTTGGGCACCGGTCTTCAGGACGTCACGCAATTTGATCAAGTTGGCAAAGAGATCGACGCCTTTATCGGTGGCGATGAAGGTGCCATTGGTGCCTGCCGCGAGGTCGCCGTAAGGAACGACGGAGCCGTGGTCGATCTGGGTCTGGCGGCGTTCGGTGGAGGCGTCGGCGTTGCTGGTGACGCCGGTGATCAGGCCGCTGACCGGGTCGCGAGTGGCGGTGAGGGGCTCCTGGGCGTCGGTGCCGGAGAAGAGGTAGGTGCCGGCGTATTGCGAGTTGCCGGTCTGGTAGAGTTGCTCGATCAAGGCGTCCATCTGTTCGCCGATGTCCATGCGGGCGCTGGCGGGGATGGTACCGTTGTTCGACTGGGTGATCAGTTCGAGGGCTTTCTGCACCGTGTCGACGCTGTCTTGCGTGCGTGCCTGGGTGGCGGCGAGCCAGGAGCCGGCTTCGGTGACGTTGCCGCCGAACTGCTTGGTCTCTTCGTTGCTGCGCTCGATCAAGGCGGATTCCGAGGCGTCGGCGGGGGCTTCGGAGCGGTTGATCCAGCTTCTGCCGGAGGAGATCTGGGCCTGTTTCTGGCCGTAACGCGCCTGGGTGTCGAGGACTCGGGAGGCCAAGTCGTCGTACTGGGCGCCGGTGCTGATGCGGTTCATGGCTGACCTCCGGGGGGAATGGGGAAGGGATAGACGGCGGCACTCATTGCGGCGGCCGCAAGTTTGGCGCGGCAGTAGCGATCGGCTTCGGCGATTTCGGTGTGCTGGCCGATGTCTTTCCAGTACTCGAGAATGGGGAAGGCGCCGACTTTCTGACTGAGGCTGCGCGCCTTGTTCATCAAAGACACCATGTCGTAGAAACGGCCCTTGGGAATGAGGTCGATGACCTCGGGATTGATCATGTAAATGCCGGCGTTGACGAGGAAGGGGATTTCCGGCTTTTCGTCGATGCCGGCGACGCTGCGGTCGTCTTCGAGGCGGACGACGCCGTAGGGGATGCGGTAAGAGAAGCGGCGGACGCACATGGTGATGGCGTTGCCGGACTCCTGGTGGAAGGTCGAAAGGGCTCGGAAATCGAGCTCGGTGAGGAGGTCGCCATTCATCACCAGGAAGGCGTGTTGCGGCCGGGGATTGAGCAGGGCTAGGGCACCGGCGGTGCCGAGTGCGGTCTCCTCGTGGACGTAGTTGACATGGAGGTCGTGGGAATCGCCGGCGCCGACGTGGTCGCGGATCTTGTCGGCGAGGTAGCCGACGGTGAGGACGACGTCTTTGACGCCGTTGCGGCGGAGCTTGCCGAGGATGTCATCGAGGATGGTCTGATCGCCGACCATCAGCAAGGGCTTGGGGGTGTCCTGAGTCAAAGGCATGAGACGCTGGCCGCGGCCGCCGGCCATGACCACGGCTTCGGCAACACCATCTTCATCAAGGCGGTCCTTGAAGAGTTCGAGAGCGACCGGGCGGCCTTGCTCATCGACCACGGGAACCTGGCGGATCTTGCGGGCGACCATCAGGCGCAGGACGTCTTCGCTGGTGGCCTCGGTGCCGACGCGGATCGGATCGCGGGTCATCACCTGATCGATCGGGGTGTCGAGCGAGGCGCCGCCGAGGAAGGCGCGGCGGATGTCGCCATCGGTGACCATGCCGATGAGGACGCCGGATTCATTGATGACGAGGGCGCATTCGGCCTTCATGGCGCGCAGGGTGGCGGCGAGACTGGTGCTGGGTCGCACCAGAGACGAAAGTAGAAGATCGCCCTGTACCTGCGCGGTCATGGGTCAGCGTCCGGGGCGGCCGCCGACGGGCTTGCCGGGGCGGGTGCTGAGATTTTGCAGAGCCTTGAGGTAGTTCTGCAGGCTGCCGCCGAGATTGCCTAAGCTGCCGCCGAGACCGCCGGGGTTCTGAGAGCGGCTGCCGTTGTCCTGAGTCTTCTGGGTGTTCATGATCAGATCTCCTGTCGGTATGGTGTTTTGCAAGAAGCGGGCCATTTCAGTTAAGAATTAAGAATTAAGAATTAAGAATTAAGAATTAAGAGCGATGCATCTGATTCAGGCGGCCGTTGTTCGTCGTTCATTTTTAATTCTTAATTCTTAATTCTTAATTGAGCTCAGACCATGCCGATGACGGTCTGCATCATCTGGTCGACGATGGAGACGAATTTGGCGGAGGACTGGAAGGCGCGTTGGTACTCGAGCATGTTGGTCATTTCCTGTTCGACGTTGACGCCGGAGCGTTCGTCGATGATGGCCTTGAACATCTTTTGGGTGCTGGTCGCGGTTTCGAGATTGGCCTGGGCGCGGGAGCGCTCGACTGCGACGGCGTCGACGATGCGGTCGGCGCGGTCGACTGCGGCGTCGTTGCCGAGGGCGGCGGAGGGAGTTTTCAAGGTGTTCCACATCGCCAAGGCGTTGCCGCCGTCGCCGGAGTTGGTGGCGTTGTCGGCGGCGGCGACGAGTTTGCTGTCGGAGATCAGGGCCTTCATCTGGCCCGGCACGGTGACGTCAAAAAGGGCGGTGCCGGCGGCGCCGTTTTTGTCGAAGCCGGCGGCGTGCTGGGTGTTGAGCATCGTGGCGAATTCAGTCGCGAAGTTGTCGGTGTCGGTGATCTTGCCCTGGATGTAGTTGTAGGAGTCGACCAGGCCGGACATCTCGCCCAGATCCTGGCCTACATCCGAGCTGTCGCTAGCCCATTTGAGCGAGGCGACATTGCCGGTGACATCGGCTTGCAAAGTGTCGGCGACGGCGGCGCCTGCGACGAAGTCCTTGCCGTTGATCTGGACGGTGTAGCTGCGGTCTTGCTGTTCGGCGACGGTGATGTTGACCAGTTTGGCGAGGTCGCTGACGGCGCGGTCGCGCTCGTCGCGGAGCTCGATGGCGAGCTGATTATTGTTCTGCCAGAAGCCGAGTTCCACCTTGGTGATGCGGTCGTTGAGGTCGGCGATGCGGGTGGCGAGAGTGTTGGCTTCGACCACTTTGTCGGGCAGGGCGCCGACGGTGGCGGAAGTGGCGATGCCGTCGCGGACGTCAGTGAGGAGGCTGTGTTGCAGATTGAAGGCCGAGGCGACCCGTTCGGCGCTGGCGAGGAAGGTGGAGCGGTGGACCTCGCTCTCGGGGTTATTGGAGAGAGACTGAAGACTGGCGGCCAATTCGCCGATGGCGCCTGTCAAGGGCGAAGTGCCGTCGTTGGAAACTGCGGCTTCGGTCATGCCGAGATAGCGCTCGAATTGATCCTGATAGCCGCCTTCCATGATTGAGTTGCGCAGATTGCCTTCGAGGGCGACATCGAAACTGCGGACGACGTTCTGGACATGGACGCCCGAGCCGAGCTGCAGGTTGCCTTTGTCGAGGGGGATGTTTGCATCGACGGTGGCGGTCTGGCGGTGGTAGCCGGCGCGGTCAGAGTTGGCGACGTTGTTGCCGACGGTGCGGAGCTGCACCTGACGGGTGAGGAGAGAGCTTTCGCCGATCCAGAGGCTGTTGGAAAGTGACATGGCGGCGTTCCTTTATCCTAAACTCAGTTGAAAGGTTGAAAGGTTGAAAGGTTGAAAGGTTGAGCTGCAGCGGCACTTAACCAAGCGGCAGGAGACACTGCCAAAGATCCGAACTATCGTTTGCTTATTGTTGTCGTTCACGTGTTTGCCTTTCAACCTTTCAACCTTTCAACCTTGTTTCCTTTATCCGGCGCAATCGAGCAGGCGTGAACCGCCGCGGGCGCCGAGGCGTCCCGCCTTGTCGTAGACCCGGCGTCCGGGGCTGGAGGCGGCGCTGTTGGCGAGGGCGCGTTCGACGGCGCCGAGATAGCTGCGGGCGAGGCCGTAGTTGACTTGTTCGCGGATGCTGACGCGGCCGATCAGGGCGCGCAATTCAGCGCGGGCGGCGGGCAGCTCGGGTGAGACGATGGCACCGCCATCGATCACCCGTTTCCACACTCCGGCAAGTTGCTCGAGCGCGGCGGCGCGTTCCTGCTGCTGCGCCAGCAATTCCCAGATCTCCTGGGTGCGGCGGTGGATGAGGGCGTTCTGCAGATTGTCGGCCGATTCGAGAAGCAGGGCCGCGGCGTTCCACAGGCGCTCGGCGAGGCCGCCGACGCGCTGCACCGATTCGGGCATTTCGGGCGTGCTCATGATTGGGCTCCCTGCTGCTGCATTTTCAGGCTTTGGTAGATGGCGTCGGCGAGGCCGCCGTCCATGTTGCTGGCGACATGCTTGGACAGCTGTTCCCAGGCCATGTCCTTCCAGGCACCACTGCTGGCTTCGCCGTCTTCATTGTCGGCCAGCGCCTTGGCGCTCTCCATGCCCTGTTTCAGCAGGGTGCCGGTGAGGACTTCCTCGAAATTCTTCGCCACCTGGCGGAGCTGTGCATCCTCCTTGTCGGCACCGCGGAGAATGGCGCCGGAAGAGGGGCTGGTTGAGGTGATGATCATGGTCGGACTCCTGATTTGTGATTTCTTACAATGCAGGGTCCGTGCCAGCGGGAAAACAGAGAAGCTCCATGAGGGATTAAGGGAAATACTTTCCGTGAATGAGCATGGGTGAGGATTTTCAGGGAAGCCCAAAAAGAACGACAAAGACGCGACACGATGATGTGCCTTGATTTTCTAGGGGATGAAATTTCTCGGAGCTTCGTCGATGTCTATCGATATCTGTCGATATCATCGATAGCTATCGGAACTCGGCAAAAAAAGGTTTCTCAGAGCAGTCGCTTCAACTCCACCAAGGCCCGGCGGCCTTCGTCCGACAGCTCGATCGACTCGCTGTTGACGTAGGTGCGGATGTGCTGGTCGAGGACCTCTTCCGACAGCTCCTGGGCATGGCCACGGATGAACTCAGCGAGCTCCGGCTGGTCGCGCCAGGGACGGCTCAGGGCCAGGGCGACGCTGCGGCCGAGGGCGGCGCTGAACTCCTGACGAAGCGACGCCGGCAGATCGCGTCGGGCGACGATACAGCCGAGGGGGATCGGCAGGCCGCTTTCCTCCTCCCACCACGCGCCGAGATCGCGCACCAAATTCAGGCCGTGTTGCGGGTAGGTGAAGCGCGATTCATGGATGATCAATCCCGCGTCAGCTTCGCCCGACGCGAGGGCAGGCATAATCGCCGAGAAGATCTTTTCCGTCGGACGAAAATCCCGTCCGAGAAAGCCGCGCAAAAGCAGGAAGGCGGTAGTGCTGCGTCCGGGAATCAGGATCTCGGATCGAGCCAATTCGGCCGCGGATTTATGTCCGCGGGACACCAACAAGGGACCGCAGCCGCGTCCAAGCGCCGCGCCAGCGGCGAGGATCTCATGCGTCGCGTCGAGTCGCAGCGCTTCGGCGCAAGAGACCTTGGCGAAATCGACCTCGCCGGAGGCCGCGAGTCGATTCAGCTCGGCGATGTCGCTGAGGCGCAGCTCGAGACGATCCCGCCACTGCGGATCCCGCAAAAGACCGTGGAACATGAAGGTGTCGTTGGGGCAGGGAGAGATGGCGAGACGAATCATGGGCAGGCCGGGGTTGTTGGAGGCGGCCAATATAGAGCCGGAAAAGCGCCTCACTCCTCGATCATCCGCAGGCTCCGCCAGGGACCGAGGCGGAAGCGCAGGTAGAGCACGGTGCCGAGAATCAGCATCGAGACGATGAACAGGCTCCACAAGGCAAGAGGTCCGTAGCCGAGGTGGACGCCGAGCAGGGTCAAGCCCGCGAGGCCCCAGAAAATCAGGGCGCTGGTGACCAGGGTGAAGCGGACATCGCCGGCGCCTTTGAGGACGCCGCCGAAGATCAGATGTGCTGAATCCGCAAGCAGATAAATGGCGCAGAGCCGCAGCATGTCGGAGGCGAGCGACACGGCCTCAATCGAGCCTTTCTGACCGGCGAAAACCGCGGCGAGCTGGGGGGCGAAAATCAGGAAGAGAACGGCCATAAATGCCGAGTAGCTCCAGGCCACCCGCAAGCCGTTGAAAGCGGCGCGTTCCGCGGAGGCCGGATCGTCGGCGCCGAGACAACGGGCGCTCACCGACGACACGGCGATTTGCAATCCGGTCATCGGCAAAAAGGCGAGCAGCTCCCAGTTGAAGCAAATGGTCACCGCCGCCGCCGACAAGACTCCGGCCGACTGGAAGGCGAGGATGAAGCCGTTGAAACCGGCCATCATCAAGAGGAATTCCGCTCCGCCAGGCAGGCCGTAGCGCAGCAGACGACGCATCAGTTCGCCGTCCCAGCGCAGGCCCGAAACGGTGCCGAATTCGCGTCGGCAAGCCGGCGAAAAAGCCTGCGACGCAAGCAGGGCGACGCCGAGCATTCCAGCGCAGCCGGTGGCGATTGCTGCGCCCTTCAATCCGAGGCTGGAAAAGAGGCCGCCGCCGGTGATCAGCAGCCAGGCGAGTGGGACATTCAGCAGGGCGACTCCGAGACTGGCGCCCATCACCAGTCGGGTCCGTCCGAGGGCGGTGAAAAAGGCGCCGAAGCTGGCTTTGAAGAGCATCGGGATGTGGGCGAAGCTCATCCAGAAATAATAATCGAGCTCGAGGCGCAGCAACTCGCCCTCATGGCCGAAGGCGCGGAAAAGCAGTCCGGCGAGCGGCGCACTGAGGGGCAGCAGAGGCGCCACCAGGCAGGTGAAAAACAACGACTGCCCGAGCACCGCTCCGGCGCGTTCGGGACGGCCGGCGCCGAGGTATTGACTGGCGAGTGGCGTTGCTGCGCCGAGGACGCCGAGGAAGAAGCAGGCGGTGAGGAAGGACGTGAGGCCGCCGGAGAAGGCCGCCGCCATCTCCAGCATGCCGCGTTGCGACAGCAGCCAGCGGTCCCAGAACAGCATCAAGGTGTCGCTTGCCGAAGACACCACCATCGGCAGCGCGATCGGCAGCAATTCAGCCAGGCCACCGGGGCCATCCCAATGGCGGCCGGCGAGGCGGCGGATGAAGAGGGGAAAATGCAAAAGAGATCTGCCGTGAAAAGGGTTTCGGATTCAAGGCAGGCAATAGACCGCCGAAAAGCCGGGCGGCGAGCGGCGGGCGGCTCCATGGCTCCTTGAAGCACGGCAAAAGCACTGGAGCGCGGCAGTCCGCGCAGCGACTGCGGCCGTAATGTCCGCAACTGTCAAAGCAAAGAAACCGCAGGATTGCGGCAGTTGCAAATCATGAAAGCAGTTCGCTTCAATCTTCGGACGGACGCCGGAAATAGAAGGGCCGCAGTCGCTACGCGGACTGCCGCGCTCCATTTTTTCAGCTTACATCGCCCCGGCATGGCGGCGGTGGATGTCGAGGTAGATCTGGGCGTAGAGCTTTTTCGCTGCGGCCTCGCTCGGGAAGCCTTTTGAGAAGCCCTTGCTCACGGGGTCGAGTACCAGTTTTGCGGCGTCCGCGAGGTGGCGCAGGAGGAGACGGGGATCGTCGTCGCCGACCGCGACGCGCACCGTGCTGCGGCTGATGCCGGCACGCAAAAGCGCCTCTTCGCTGAGCTCGGAGTGCGAGGTCAAGGCGGGACAAAGGACGACGGTGTTGACCTGACCAAGCGACACCTGCAGACCGAAGGCGGGTTCGAGGAGGTCGAAGAAGCGTTTGAAGGCGTCGATCGGCATCCCTTGCGCGAGGGCCGGGCCGAGGTCGAAGGTGAAAAGCGGCGACGGCATTCCGAGGTAAAGCAGGCGCTTGGCGAGTTCGTGATTGGGATCCTCGGGCAAGGCGGGACAGTGAACCTTGAGCAGCGGGTGGCTGGCCAGGGCGCGCGACAGGAAGCTGGTGTTCACCGCCTTGCGGATGAGGCGCAGCTCGAGGGTGCGCATGCCGGTGAGCACTTCGAAGGCGGTGTCGGCATCGAGGAAGGCGCCTTTGATGTAGTAGACATTCCAGAACAGCGACTCGTTCCAGTGGCGGATCACCGGGCGGCCCATGGCGTCGCGTCCGGGAATCTCGGCGCCTTTGGGCAGGAACATCCGCTCGTTGCGGGCGATCACCGTGCCGGCGGTGGCGTTGCCGGTGCCGCAAATGTCCTTGGTCAACGAGTGGACGACGAAGTCGGGACGGCTGGCCTCGTCATCACAGCGCAGCACCGGGTGGAGGAAGGGCGTGCCGACGGTGGCGTCGCAGATCAGCTCGGCGCCGGCTTCGTGCGACAGGCGCGAGATGGCGGGCACGTCGAGCACATAGCCGTGCGGGTTGCAGGGGGATTCGATGAAGACGTAGAGGCGGCGCCCCGATTTGAGCGCGGCGGCGTGTTTTTTCTTCACCGCTTTCAGGGCTTTGGCGAAGGAAGGAGCGTCGTGGCCGTCGAAGAATTCCAGTTGGATGCCGAGGTTGGCGGGGCGGGCGTACCAGTCGTGCAAGAGCTGCCAGGTGCCGCCGTAGATATTGCGCGAACACATGACGATGTCGTCACGGCCGAAGAGGTGCGAGAAGACGGCGTCGAGCGCGGCCATGCCGGAGTTGAAATTGAGGGCGAAATATTGATCGGCGAGGGCGCCGGCTTCGACATCGACGAGCTGGTTGGCGAGGGCGATGGAAGTCGGGTTCATCAAGCGCGAATAGATTTCGTGCATCAGCTCCTTGCCCTGGAAGGCGTCTTCGACCCATTCGGTGCAGGCGTAGAGGTAGGTGGCGGTGCGGCAGATGACCGGTTGCGACGAGAAGATGGCGGCGACGTTGTCGAAGACCGGCCAAGGGCCTTTGGGCAGTCGTTGGCCGGGTTCGGTGATCAGCGACTGGTAGGAGGCGCGCAGCGGGTTCTGCAGGTTGTCGAGGATCTTCGCCATCTGGAAGCAGAGGAAGCGCTTGGCGTTGAAGTAGGCGACCTTCTCGCTGCGGCTGAGTTTCGGCAGCAGGGCCGACGAGGCAGCCCAGAGCTCCTTCAGGTCGGCATTGGCCTCGTAGAGGCGGGCGGCGAGGGGTTTGAGCAGGCGATGCTCTTGACTTTCCGGTGCGATGCCGAAGTGGGCGAGCTGCTCTTCGGCCAGGTCCACAGCGCTCAGGATCTGGGTGCTTTTGCGACGGGGCGAAAGCTGACGGCGGGCTTCTTCACGTTGTTGACGCGACATGGGCGACCTCCTTGGGGCTCTGATTCAGTATACGCCCAAGGAGTCCTCGCTGTCCAGTTTTTCCGCCGTTTATTCGGGACAAGGCGATAACTCGGGCTTCCAAAAACCGGCGGCGGCCTTTGCCAGCGGCGTCTGGCGAGCTAAAATGCGCCCCCCTGAAAGAGCCCAAAACCATGCAGTCCCCCCATCAGCCCGCAAGCAGCAGCTTCCCGATTACCTGGGAGCTGTCGTCGTGCCCGCTCTGCGGCCGCTTGCCGCGGGCCTATCAGGCGCCCTTGCTGTCGCCGGCCTGGTTCTGGTTTGCCTGTCCCTGCACCAGCACCGAGCCATCCCGCGTCGATGCCGAAGCCGCGGCGGAATGGCAGCGCCTGGCGTATCTGTCGACGCCGCCGCTGTTCTGATAAACTGGAGCGCGGCAGTCCGCGCAGCGACTGCGGCCCTTCCATTTCCGGCGTCAGTACGAAGAGCCGAACAAGTAGCCGACTTCGCGATTTGAGGTGGCGGTAAAAATCGTTCAAGATGGAGCGCGGCAGCCGACTTCGCGATTTGAGGTCGCGGTAAAAACGCGTTTTCTTCGCCTGATCTATCGCGGACATTACGGCCGCAGTCGCTACGCGGACTGCCGCGCTCCATTTTGCTACGGACTGCCGCGCTCCATTTTGCCACGGACTGCCGCGCTCCTTTTTGCTGCGGACTGCCGCGCTCCTTTTTGCCGTGGACTGCGGCGTTCTTCAGCTCTGATGGCCACCATCGAAGAAGCTGCTCCATTGCCAGTCCTCGGCCCGTTTTACCAGTCCCGCCTTCAAAGGATTGTCCCGCACGTATTCCTTCGCCTTGAGCAAATGCAGCTCATCGCGAATGATGCGATCGTGATATTCCTCCTGCCAAAACGGCTCGGGCAAAGACGGCGACAAGCCCTGCGCGGCAAGTCGCGAAACCCGGCGGTTCAAGGCCCATTTCCACAGCCAGACGAGATAACCAAGCGAGAAAACGCGTTGACGGATCACGATGTGAAAATGATTCGGCATGATCACCCAGGCGATGAGATCGTATTTGCGACCATCATCTTTCTTCAAAACCTGAATCAGGGCCACCGCGATTTGCGGATGGCGCAAAAGGCAGCAACCGTGGCCAGCATCGCTGAGGGCTTCGAGTCGCTGACGATAACGACGATTGAGCTCCGGATCGACCAAGCGGCTAGGGCCGATTTCTTCGATAAGCCTGGCCAAGAGAGGCGCGGGTAGAGAATCATGCAGACGACAGGTGATGCCTTGAATCCTTCCGGGTGCATCATGATGGGGAAGGTAGCCGCGACTGTGCCAATTTTCTGGCGTGGGTGCCTCAGCTTCATCTTCGTCGATCAAGGGGCTTTCTTCCTTCGCCTCGTCTCGGACATTCCGGCCGCAGTCGCTACGCGGACTGCCGCGCTCCTTTTCTTGTGGCACCGCCTTCTTGTCGCCGCGCAGCCAATGGGTGGCCCAGCCTTTTTCCACCCCGGCATCGCCGCTGCGGCTGAAGCGCAGCAAGCCCTTCGTTTTGCCCCAGCCGTGATAGGCGGTGAAGCTGTTGCGCCAGCCGCAATCCTTTGCCACCTGGCGAAGCGCTTTCATCGCCATGCTGATCTTGCTCAGATTGGTGCCGATCACTTTTTCAAGAAAGGCCACCTTGCCCTGTCGCCAGGCTTCGTAATCCTTCTTCTGCAGCCAGCCGAGACGCTGCACCAATTCCACCGGCGCCACATGCCCCCGCTCCGTCATCAAAGCCGTGGCATGAAGCCGAACCTTCTGGCGCAATTCCTGATCGTTCACAAGTGGTCCTCAAAAAACTATGGAGAGCCGCAGTCGCTACGCGGACTGCCGCGCTCCAATTTGATTCATCCCTTCCCCGGTTTCTCCACATAGTTGCCTTGCTCGGTCACAGCCGGCAGGAGTGGCGATTCATTGATCAGGGAGCGCAGTTTCGAGCGGAAGCTGTGGTTGCGCAGGTGCTGGTTGCGCAAGGTGGTGAGCAGGCCGAGGCCTTCTATGCGGCCACCGGCGAGGAAGCAGGCTTCGGCGAAGCCGACGGCCATGCGAGCGGCTTTGTCGAAGGCGTGCTCCCAGCCGGCGCTGAGAATGGCCTTGACCCGGTCGAGGCAGACGGTGCGGGCGGTGGCGAGGAAGAGCTCGCGCTGCGACTTGCTCGGCTTGTGGCGGCGCAAAGCCGGCATCATCGCGTCGAGATAGCCAAAGATCTTACCGCTTTCCGCCAACTGGTTCTGCCAGCGGATGAAGAGGGTGTTATTGGCTTCCACCAGGGCGGCGATGGAGCTGCCTTCCGGGATGTCCTTGAGGCCGGCGCCGGCGACGAGGAGGAAGGTGTAAACCAGCGGACCGGGATGGGATTCGGGGGTCCAGCCGAGGGGGTCGGCGGCGAGGATCGCCTTGCGCGGCACTTCGTATTCGCCGCGCAGAATCTCCAGCATGCTGATCAGGCGGGAGTAGCGGGGATTCTGCTGGCCATGGAGGAATCCGACCTCTTCGGCAAGCTGATCGTCGGGCAGAGCCGCGGCGCTGGTGGCGCACCAGGAAATCAAGCGCAGCTGGGTCGGCTCGAAACGCCAGGCCTGGCGGCGGAAGTCGAGCGCCATCTTGCGGTCGCCATCCTGGAAGGCGAGCTCGGCCAGCCAGTCGGCGAGCACCGCTTTTTCATGCGGCTCCTGCAGGATTTTAATGCCGCTGCGACAGGCCTCTTCGGCTTGTTTCACTTCGCCGGCGCTGACCAATTGCGCCACCAGATCGTACCAGGCCTCGGCATGGGCCGGACCTTCGCGCTCGGCCAGCTCGCGCAGGCCAGCCAGGCCGCCTTGCAGCTGCACCGCTTCGCGCAAGAGCGAGCGACGGGTGTCTTCGAAGCCGTCGACGCTGGCATCGGCGGCCGCCTTCTCCAATTCGGCGATCCACGACTTGAGGAATTTATCGCGTCCGCCAAGCTCGTCATCGGCGGCTTTTTCGACCTCGGCCAGGCCGATGCGGCTGCCGAAGGCGACGTCGCGACGCAGGGCCTCAAGGACTTTCGCGGCGCGGTCTTTCGCCGTCGAGGTTTCGTAGAGGGAGCGGAGATGGCGGGCCTTGACGGCGTTGATGTCGGTGACGACGATGTCCTGGGCGGAGTACATGCTGTGCTCGACCGCGATGTTTTCAGCCAGGTGCAGGCTGTCGAGGAGGATGCCGTAGGCCTTGGCCGCGACCTTGTAATCGCAATGAACGAAGGACTGGTCGGCGCGGTCGAAGAGGACATCCATGTCGTCGACCCAGGCCGGCACTTCGCTGGGGTTGGCGATGTCGAGTTCATGAGTGTAGGCGCCGGCGCGGATGGCGGCGGCAAAGGTTTCGCAATCGGTGGCGAGACCGCGGTCGGGTTCGGGCTTTTCGTTTTCTTCGGCGTCTTCGCCGAGGACGAGCATCTGCAAGAGTTCGAGTCGGCGGCTCGGCGGCAGGTCGCTGGCGTAGGTCAACAAGGCCGCTTTGATTTGACGGGCCGGCATGATCGCCACTGCTTCCTGCAACTCACTGAGAAAGGCATTGGCAGGGAGATTGTCATCGTTGCGGCTCATAGGACCTCCGTCGTTTCTGTGTCTACTTCAGTATGAGGCCGGATGCGCCGCTGGCTAGAGTGAGGCGGAAGAAAAAGCGGGGACACGACTGGGACACGACTGGGACACAGTTGGGACACGATGCGTGAATTGATTGTCATCACCCTACCGCAAGCGCAAAAGGTCGGTATCTTCACAGGGAAACAACTGGAGAGAATCATGGGCCACGCTGAAGCTGCGACCAAGTTCAACCTCGATGCCGAGCGCACCGGCTGGCATGACAAAGCCTTGTGGTTTGTCCGCGCCAAGCGCGATAAAGCCGCCGCCTCGATCCCGGAATGGGAGCAGCTCCGCACCCTCGCCGAAGGGATCAAGGCTGAGACCCTCAACCGCTTGCCCGAGCTGCTTGAACAATTCGAAGCGGCCTGCACTCGCAATGGCGTCAAGGTCCATTTTGCGGTCGACGCAAAAGAGCACAACGCCATCGTCCTCGGGCTGCTGCAGAAAGCTGGCGCCAAAAAAGTGGTCAAGTCGAAGTCGATGCTGACCGAGGAATGCGGCCTCAACCCGGTGCTCTACAAAAACAACATCGAAGTGGTAGACACCGACCTCGGCGAGCGCATCGTCCAGCTCCGTCACGAGCCGCCTTCGCACATCGTCCTGCCGGCGATCCACACCAAGCGCGAGGAGATCGCCGAGCTCTTCGCTAAGGAGCTGGGCACCGACCCGGCCAACGCCGATCCGACCTATCTCACCCGGGCTGCCCGCGGCGACATCCGCAAGCGCTTTCTCGAGGCCGATGCCGGCATCACCGGGGTCAACTTCGCCATCGCCGAAACCGGCGGCATCGTCATCTGCACCAACGAAGGCAACGCCGACCTCGGCACCTCGCTGCCGAAGCTGCACATCGCCTGTATGGGTCTGGAGAAATTCCTGCCCAAGCTCGAGGACCTCGGCGTCTTCACCCGCCTTCTCGCCCGCAGCGCCACCGGCCAGAACATCACCACCTACACCTCGCTCTTCCACAAGCCCCGCCCCGGCGCCGAGATGCACATCGTCATCGTCGACAACGGCCGCTCCGCCATGATGGGCCGCGAGGAATACCGCAAATCCCTCGGCTGCATCCGCTGCGGCGCCTGCATGAACACCTGCCCGGTGTACCGCCGCTCCGGCGGCCACAGCTACGGCTCGGTCATCCCCGGCCCGATCGGCTCGGTCCTGTCGCCCGGCATGGACCCCGCCGCCCACTCGTCGCTGCCCTTCGCTTCGACCCTGTGCGGCTCCTGCACCGACGTCTGCCCGGTGAAGATCAACCTGCACGAACAGCTCCTTGCATGGCGCGGCGACCTCGCCAAGGCAGGTCACGTTCACATCGCCAAACGCCTCGCCCTCAAGGCCGCCTCGAAGGTGCTCAGCAACACCACCCTCTACCGCATCGCCGCCAAGGCCCTGCGCCTCACCCCAGGCGTCCTGATGCGCAACAAGACCCTCAACCCTTGGGAACGCAGCCGCGACCTGCCGCCGGTGCCGCCCAAAACCTTCCGCCAGCTGTGGAAGGAAAGGAAACCGCAGTCCTGAAATCGCCGATCGGTCGGATCCGACTGATCAGACCGATTTGCCGCTCCCTCTCGCAACTCCACCTTACCGGAGCCCACGATCATGACCTCCCGCGACACCATCCTCGCCTCGCTTCGCCAGAACCGTCCGCCTGCTCCCGAAGCGGTGCGTCCGCCGTCTGATTACGGCATCACTTACCCCGACAAGCAAGCTCGTCTCGCCGAGGCCTTGTTGCCGGCCGGGGGCGAGCTCATTCCCTGCTCTCGCGCCGAGCTGGCGGAACGCGTCCGCGCCGCCTGGCCCGAGGCGAAAAAAATCTTCGCTCCCAGCCTGCCAGAGCTGCACAACGTGCCCATGCCCGAAGCCGGCATCGACCCGAAGATCTACGACAATCTTGACCTCTGCTTGATCGAAGGACGCTTCGCCGTCGCTGAAAACGCCGCCGTCTGGATCCCTCATGAAGACGGCAAACACCGCAGCGCTCCCTTCCTCGCCACCAATCTCGCCCTGATCGTTCCCGACGGCCAGATTCTCGACAACATGCACCAAGCGATGGCTCGCATCGCGGCCAGTCCCTTGCCCGAAGCCGGCGCCTTCATTGCCGGGCCGAGCAAGACCGCCGACATCGAGCAGTGCCTTGTCATCGGCGCGCACGGACCCTGCATGATGCGCTTGTTCTTGGTGAAGTGAAAAATGGCCTGATCGATTTCCGCCGCGCAAATTCCTTAGCTGCGGCGAAGTTATGCGATTCTTTATTTTTCCGGAGATCGCACTGTGTCCCCACTGCTCCCCCTCTTGCTGCTCGGATTCGCCGCTGAAGAAGCGAAGCCGGATCCGCTGAACGACCTGGCGGCAAAAGGCGAGGCGGCCTTGGAGCGGTTGGACAAGGGCGACGGCTCGAAGGATCCGGCGATCCGGGCCGAGGCCTTGCGACTGGCCGAAGGTTTGCGCCGCGGCATCCTGCCGGGCACGCCGCCGGCGATGGTCGCTCGTCTGGAGCATCTCGCTGCGCTGCAAGGATCGGAGCTCGACAAGGAGCTGAAGGATTTCGCCGAGCAGCCGGGAGCCTGGCGGCATTTGCGGCTACTCGCCTTCACGGCGCCGGACGCCGAACTAAGAAAAAGCATACGCTCTTTGGCGCCCTTGAGTGTGCGTCAGCTGCTCAGCGGCGAGCGTCGCGCCGAGCTGCTGGCCGCCGCCGAAACCGCGGCCTTGAGCGATGCCAGCGGCGGCTCGGCAGCAATCTGGGCCGACCTGGTGCGCGGCGACAAGGATGCCGGCCGCTCCCTCGAACAGAGACTGGCTTTGCTGCGTCCCGAATCCGAACTGGCCGGAGCCTATCTCGTCTGCCTGGTGATGCTTCGACTGGGCACGCCGGAGGGCGAGGCGGCCTTGGCGGCGCTGAGTCGCAACGGCTATGCCCCCGAGATCTGCCGTCGCCTGACCCTGCTGCAAGCGCTGCGCCTCAAGCCTGACGGCACAAGCGCCATCGAGCTGCTGCTCAAAGGCAATGATGAAGACCACCTGCGGGCCGCCACTTTGTCGCTTTGGCAAGACAGTCGGCGTTCGGCCCGCAAGACGGCCTTGGCCGTGGCGGAATCGGGTCATCTGTTGGCGGCGGCCTCGGGCCTGATCCTGATCGCGGGCGATGCCTCGGAAGCAATACAAGTCAACCCCGGCGGCTTGAGCTCGGAACTACTCCTCGAAATCGGCGAATTCTCGCCGGTCCGTGCCGGACTCAAGAGCGACACTGAAGCCTATTGCCGGATTGAGCTGGAAATGCGCGGAGCGCAAACTTTGCCGGATCTCGACGGCACCGGTCAAATCACCATCAAGCAACGGCTGAACCCCCTGCCCGGCCATTTCCTCGCCCATCAAGCCGCGCTTCTGCCGGGCGGAGACAGCGCGGCCATCGCAGCGGCGAACGCTTCGCCGGCAGCCATCGAGCTGCTGCAGATCCTCAACGACACCGGACTGGATACCGAAGAGGCTTGGCAGATCTGGTCGGTCCTGATCCTCAGCAACCAGCAGGACGACATGGCCTGTTCCTCGGCACGGCAGATCGACCTCATTCCGACTCTGGTGGGAGCGCAGCGTCAACGCGCCATCATCTTACAAGCTCAGATCGCGCTTGAAAACCGCCTGCCGCTGGCCAGTCTGCTGATGCTTGAGCGCCTGGAGGGCGGGGTGAATTCCCTCGACAAACTCCTGGGGCGGGCCCAGGCGCAATTGCTCGTCGGCAACTTCAAGCCGGCGGCGATCAATCTCGTGGCGCTATCCGAAGGGCGCGACAACTGCATCGCGCTCGCCGTCGCGGCGGGCGCCTACGATCTGGCCGGCGCCCGGGCCGAGAGCCGGGAAGCCCTCGACAATTGCGTCAAGCTGGCCCTGGGCCGTCCGCAGGAATGGCGTCCCCTGATCCGCGACCTGAACCTACGCCGCCAGAGCCGGGCCCTGTGCCTCTTGACCGCCCCCTTGGCCGCCGCGACCTGGCTGCCCGACGGCGTCGCCAGTGATCTGCTCGACGCCCTAGCCAAGACGGCCACGCCCGGCGATTTCAAATCCTGCCAGGGAATTCTCCCGCTGCTGCGCCGCAGCGCCCTTTGCGACCCGCTTCCCGGGCCGGAACAATGCTGGCGCCGTTTGCGCTTGGCGCATCTGGTCCTGACCGCGAATGCCGCGCCGGAGGCGAAGTGGAGTCGCGACCTGTACGAGCGGGCGGCTCCCTACGACGTCGCAGCGGCCGCCTTGAGCTCACCGTCGGGAGTGAAGAAAGATCTCCTTGAGCGGATCGAAGATGCTCTCGAAGACTACCCGAAATCGCCCTGGCTCTTGCAGCGGCAGGCGCGCTGCCTCTTGCTGCTCGGCCGCAAAGAAGAGGCGCTGATCTCGGCGCGGAAGGCGCAGACGCTTGTGTCCGGATTGCCGGAAGAAGATACATTGGTCCTCTGTCTTGAGGCGAACGGAGACAAAGCGGAAGCCCTCCGGCATCTGCAGCGGCGTCTCTCCCTCGCCCCCCTGAGCCCCGAACTCGAAACGGTCGCCAGCCGCCTCCTTCCCTACAACACTCAACTCGTCAAGAATCCATGATCCAAAGCACCTACGAACTGATTGACTCCGGCGACTACGCCAAGCTCGAAAAAATCGGGCCGCACCTGATCGTCCGCCCCTGCCCGCAAGCCGTCTGGGAGCCGCGCGATCCGGCCGCCTGGAAGAAGGCGACAGACACCTATGTGCGCAACAACACCGGCTCCGGCAAGTGGCAAAAGGGCTGTCTGCCCGATGAGTGGCACATCGACTACCACGGCCAGAAGATGCTCATCCGTCCCACCGCCTTCGGCCACCTCGGCCTCTTCCCCGAACACGCCCGCAACTGGGATTGGGTCGCCGAGCAATGCACCCCGCCCGGCTGCCGCGCGATGAACCTCTTCGCCTACACCGGCGGCCTGTCTCTGGCGATGGCCCGCGCCGGCGCCCAGGTCGCCCACGTCGACGCCGCCAAGGGCATCTGCGACTGGGCCCGCGACAACGCCGAACTGAACAAGATCTCCAACATCCGCTGGATCGTCGACGACGTCCTGAAGTTCCTGCAGCGCGAAGCCCGCCGCGATTCGAAATACGACGCCATCGTCCTCGATCCGCCGACTTACGGACGAGGACCCAAGGGCGAGATCTGGAAGATCGAAGAGCAGATCAATCCGCTCCTCAAGGACATCAAGGCGGTCTTGTCGGACAAGCCCCGTTTTGTCCTCTTCTCCTGCCACACGCCGCACTTCACCCCGAAGGCGCTGGAGAACCTCTGCCACTCGGTCTTCGGCGACAAGATCAAGGTCGACGCCTTTGAGATGACGGTGCCCGAGAAGAACTCGAAACGGGTCGTCCCCTCGGGCTTCTGCTGCCGGGTGACCTTCGCTTGAACCTAAAAAAGTCTTGAAAGGTGTTTTGTGATGAGAGTCCACTACCACAGCAAACTAGGAGTTACCCGTTCATGTCCGCACTGACCCGCCGCAATCTTTTCAGCGCCGCCGCATTCGCCGGAGCCGCTGCTGCTATTCCTGTCGCCGCCGCCGAGGCTGCTAGTGCTGCCGCCAAAGCTCCGGAAGACGCCGGTTTGGCCGGCTTCCGCCCCCTCTTCAAGCCTCGTTACGGTCAGGCCCTGTGGGAGCTCGGCGTTGCCCAATGGTCGCTTCGCGATCTCCATAACAAAGGCGAGCTCGACAACCGTGACTTCGGCCGCTTCTGCAAAGAGAAGTTCGGCATCTCCACGGTCGAATGGGTCAACGGCTTCTTCAAGGACAAAGGCACCCATTTCAGCTACCTGGCTGAAATGAAGCAGCGTTGTGATGACGTGGGTGTCCGCACCAATCTGATCATGGTTGACGGCGAAGGCTCACTTGGTGAGGCAGACGCCGCCAAACGCACCCAGGTTGTCGACAACCACAAGAAGTGGGTGGTCGCCTCTAAGCTTCTTGGTGGCCACGCCATCCGTGTCAATGCGCATTCGCACGGAAGCTTTGACGAGCAAGCTAAAAATGCCGCCGACGGCCTTAGGCAGCTTACCGAATTTGCTCGTACCTTCGGAATCACCGTCTGCGTTGAAAATCACGGCGGCTACTCTTCCAACAAGGAATGGCTCGTCAAAGTGATGAACACCGTCGCGCTTCCTGAATGCGGCATCCTTCCCGACTTCGGCAACTGCGGCCGCGGCGGCAACGAAACCGAACGCTACTCGACCATCGATGCCTTTATGCCCTTCGCTCAATCGGTCTCGGTCAAGAGCTGGAAGTTCAACGACGATGGTTCGCACCCCGACTTTGATCTCACTCGTATGATGCGCATCGTCAACAGCCACGGCTGGAATGGCGTCTGCGCCATCGAATCCGAGGGTGCCCCAGGTGGCGCCCGTGCCGTCGAGCTGACGCTAGCCGCATTGAAGCAGGCTGAGAAAACCCTGCGAGCTGAAATGGGGATCTGAGTTCACCAGTCCCGCAGGCTCGGCGCCGTTTTTCCTTAGGAAAGGCGGCGCTGGTTTTTTGGTAGATCACATCCAGTTGGCTGTCTTGATCGGCTCTTTCAGGTCGATTTTGCCGGCGGCGAGGTCGATCTGGAATTGTTTCAGGGCTGGCAGGAGGGTATCGAGCCAGAGTTTGCTTTCGAGGAATTTATCAGGGTTTTGGCAGTCGAAGGAGACGCCTGCCGGCATCGGCACGATGAAGCACTTGCCCATCGCCGGCAGGTCTTTTTTCTTGACTGTTTTGCCGTCGTCGGTGGGTTCTTGAACGGTTCGCTGCGGCAACTCAAGGGCGAGGAAGAGCTTGGCATGTTTGTCGCCGCCGGTTTTGCAGGCGGATTTGCCGATGTTCTGGGCATTGTAGAAGATGCCGCGGGGGAGGACGACAAAGCCGGCACTGTCGGGAGAGACCGCGATTTCCAGGGTATCGCGCGTCTCATAGACCTTCGGCTTTTCGGCAAAAACCAGGATATGCAAGAGGTCGGGGACGGGCTTGGTCTGCCAGGTCACTTGGACGAAAGCACCTGGGACTTCGAAGGTTTTATGATGATAAAGCGGCTTATTGCGGAGGACATTAAAGACTAGGGCGAGAGGCATGATGCAGCTGACAGCGACGAGGATGAAGACTAGTCGCAGGCCGCTTTGGACGCCGGCTTTCTGCTGCTCGGGAGTGGGGATGGGCTTGTCGGACATGGGGGTTGCAGGGGTTGGATGGGTTTTGAGGGCAAGCTAAACAACTGTCGAACTTGTGTGAGCTCAGCTGAAGCTCGACCCCGAAGCGGGTCGGTGACTACAGCCCAGGGTTGAGCCGTTTCGGCGACACCCTGGGTATAAGGCGGGAATGATATCGGACCCTGAAGGGGTCAAAGGATGGCGGTATCCGGTATTCCTCGACCGTTGGGATCGGTTTTACAACTCCTTCTGACCCAGGGTGTCGCCGAAGCGGCTCAACCCTGGGCTAAAATCCACGACTCCTTTGGAGTCAGCGACAAAAAAGAAAGGGAGCCGAGGGGCTCCCTTTCTTGAGGCTCAGTGAGCGTGGCCTTCGTGGCCGTGGCCTTCATGGCCTTTGATCGCTTCGCCGTTATCCTGGTAGCCGGCTTTGGCGGGGACGAGTACCGCTTTGCCTGGCAACTCGGAAGCGCGTTTGAAATCTGCCGGGGCGTAATCCTTGATGAATTCAGGAGAGGCGGCGGTGCGGCGGGTCATGGTGTCGGAGAGGATGAAGAGGAAGAAGAAGCCGAGGAAGATGGTGCCGCTGATGAAAGTCAGGCGGTTGACCGGGGTATCGGCGATGATGTGCATGAAGAGGCCGACGACGAGCATGCCGCAGACCGTGGCACCGCCCATGATGACAATGTTGTAGACCACACTGTATTCAGCGGCGGAGTTAGGGACATTGAGGAACTTTTCGATCAGGTGCGGGACGCAAACCGAGACGAAAACATTGAAGAGGGTGAAGGCGATGAGGAGGAAGGTGACGCCGAAGGCGGCCTTGACGGAGATGGCATGAGGCTCGTGTTTGGCCTCGACGAGGTGGTGGTCGTGTTCAGACATGGTGAGTATTCCCTAAAATTACTTGATGAGATAGAACATGGGGAAGAGGAAGATCCAGATCAATTCGACCAAGTGCCAGTACATACCGGTGAGTTCGACCGGAGTGTAGTAGTCCTTGTAGAAGTGGCCGCGCGAGGCGCGGTAAGAGCACCAAAGGATGGCGGTCATGCCGATGATGACGTGGAGCACGTGGGTGGCGGTCATGACGAAGTAGAGAGAGAAGAAGATGTGGGCATTGGAGTAATGAGCGCCGTCGAAGGAGAAGTTTTCGCCGGGGAAGATGCCGAGGTGGAACTTGTGGGCGTACTCGAAGTATTTGACGATCAAGAAGCCAGCGCCGCAGAGGACTGTGGCGAGAAGCATCTTGACGGCGGTCTTCTTGTCGCTCATCTTGACGGCGCGGATGGCGAGCGACATGGTGAGCGAGCTGACGATTAGAATGCAGGTGTTGACGAGACCCAGCTTCCAGTCCATGATGGTGGCGCAGTGCTTGAAGGTCTCGGGGTACCAGAGGCGATAGACGACCCAGGCGACGAAGAGGCCGCCGAAGAGCATGATTTCGGTGAGGAGGAACATCCACATGCCGAATTTGCAGGCGTCGAATTCCTGGTCGGCGGTGGCGAAGTGGTGAGCGACGAAACGAGTCTTGAAGAAGTCGTTGCCGATCTTGGTGATTTGTTTTTCAGTAGCCATTTTGGTGTACTCCGATCAATGGTGGCCGGTGTTTTTGCCGTAGATGTAAGGATCGCGATCGATCGAGACATCGTGGTCGAAGTTGAGGGTCGGCGGCGGGGTGGCCGCGGTCCATTCGAGGGTGGTGCCGCCCCAGGGGTTGTCGCTGGCTTTTTTGCCGGTGTAGACCGCGACAATCAAGTTGACGAATGAGACGAGGACACCGAAGCCGAGGATCATGGCGCCGATGGAGGAGAAGCCGGACATGGTGCGCCAGACGTCGCCGAGTTCATGGTCGACACCGTAGGAGTAGTAGCGGCGGGGGAAGCCGGCGAAGCCGAGGAAGAACTGAGTGAAGAAGCAGAGGTTAAAGCCAACGAAGATGGTCAGGCAGCAGCACTTGGCGATGAACTCGTTGTACATGCGACCGAACATCTTCGGCCACCAGTAGTGGAGGCCGGCGAAGAAGGCGATGATGGTGCCGCCGAACATGACGTAGTGGAAGTGGGCGACGACGTAGTAAGTGTCATGGAAGACGATGTCGGTGGACAAGGTGGCGAGGGGGATGCCAGTGAGGCCGCCGATGGTGAAGAGGAAGAGGAAGCTCAGTGCGTAGAGCATGGGGGTATCGAGGCTGATCGAGCCTTGGTAGAGAGTGGCGACCCAGTTACACACCTTGATTGCGGTGGGGATGGCGACGGCGAAGGTGAGGAAGGAGAAGACGGCGCCGGCGTAGGTGGTCTGGCCGGACATGAACATGTGGTGACCCCAGACGACGAAGGAGATGACGGCGATGGCGATGGAGGAGTTGGCGATGGCCTTGTAGCCGAAGATGACTTTCTTCGACTGGGCCGAGATAATTTCGGAGATGACGCCCATGCCGGGGAGGATCATGATGTAAACGGCGGGGTGGGAGTAGAACCAGAAGAAGTGCTGGAAGAGGATCGGGTCACCGCCCTTGGCGGGGTTGAAGATGTGGATAATGTCGCAGCGCTCCATGATCAGGAGTAGCAAAGTGATACCGAGGACGGGGGTGGCGAGAACCTGGATGATGGCGGTGGCGTAGACGGCCCAGAGGAAGAGCGGCATGCGATACCAGCCCATGCCGGGGCAGCGCATCTTGTGGATGGTGGCGACGAAGTTCAGACCGGTGAAGATCGAGGAGAAGCCGAGGATGAAGGCGGCGCTGACGGCGAGGATAACCGGGCCGGAGGTGGTGAGCGAGTAGCTGGTGTAGAAGGTCCAACCGGTGTCGAGACGGCCCCACCAGCCCAAGTTACCGCCGAGGATGGCGACGATGGCCATGATAGCTCCAATCCAGTAGAGGTAGAAGCTAGCTAGGTTGAGTTTCGGGAAGGCGACATCCTTGGCTCCGAGCTGGAGCGGCAGGAAGAAGTTGCCGAGAGCGGCGGGAATGCCGGGGATGATCACTAGGAAGACCATGATGACGCCGTGCAGGGTGAAGAACTCGTTGTACATGTTCTTGCCTTCTGCAGTCTGCGGCAGGAAGCCGTGACCCGGGAAAGCGAGCTGGAGGCGGATCAAGAGGGCAAAGGTGCCGCCGACCAGCAGGAAGAACATCACTGACCAGAGGTACATCAGACCGATGCGCTTGTGGTCGAGAGTCAGAAGCCAGTTGCCGATGCCCTTGGAGGCGTTCAGGTAGTTCACGCCGGTGTCAGCGTGGTGGGTGTCGTGAGTGCTCATTTGTGCAGGGGCCTTTGTGCTTACTTGACAGACTTGAGGTATTGAATGAGGTAGACCATTTCTTCATCGCTTACAGCGATGGGTGGCATGACGGGCGGGAAGCCTTCTGCGATTTTAGCCGTCGGATTTTTGATCGACTCAATCATATAGGCATCATCACCAGCAACTTCACCAGCGTTGGTTTTGTGTTTGGTGCCAAAGAAATTGAAGAGCGAGGGGCCGATAATTTTCTTGCCTTCTTCGAGGGAGTGGCAGGAGCTGCACTTGTTCTTGTAGCAGTCTTTACCAGCAACCAGGGGGTCGACGACATTGATATCCTTGAGGAATTTCTGATAATCGGCCATGCTGACTACTTTCATGTAGCCGATCATGTACGAGTGGTCGGTTCCGCACATCTCGTTACAGGTGTAGAGGTAGTGGCCTTCTTTGACGGGAGTGAACCAAGTCGAACGGAACTGGCTGCCAGGGATGGCGTCACGTTTGACACGCATCGAAGGGATGGCGAAGCTGTGCAGAACATCTTCGGATTTGATGTGGAGGCGGACCGGGGTGTTGACCGGGACGACGAAATAGTTGGCTTTCGGGTCGGTAGTTTTCTGATAAACCCAAAGGTCCGAGGACTTCGGGTCGTCGAGTTTTTTGCTGGCTGCAGCTTCAGCTTTGACCCATTCGCCCTTGTCGGTCAGGGTGAAATCGTTTTTGCCGGCAAGACGAATTGAGTCGCCTGCTGTGAAATCCTTATCCTTGCCGCTAGCCTTGAAAGCGGCCAGGTCGGCGATTTTCTCAAGGCCGGTATTTTTCTCATTGCGCAGCGAGGAGCGCGAGTTGACTTTGCCACCCTGGGGATAGACGAAGTCCCAGTTCCATTTGCGGCCAGTGACATAGATGTCGACGGCGCCATGGACATTGGCAGGCGGTTCGTTGATTTCGGCGTAGGTCTTGTAGCCGAAGAAGAAGAGGCCGAAGAGGAAGACCATGGGTATGACCGACCAGATCACTTCCAGTGTCAGGTTGTGGGAGATGTGGGGCGTTTCGTCGTGTTCCGTCTTGCGGCGGTATTTGAAGACGAAGTAGAGCATGGCGGCGGTGATCAGGATGAGCGATATCAGGCTGACCCAGTTGATGACATCAAGGACGATGTCAATCTGCGGGGCATGCGCCGAGCCTTGGGGGGCTTGGAGGAGCGTGGCTTGTTCCTGCGGCGCCTGTGTGAGTGGGGCTGTGTCGTTCATGGATGGCGTGGCTCTCGTCTTGCTGGTTGGCTGGGGTTGATGAGATCGGATCAAGCTCCGGGAGGGAGGGTAGCGGCTTGTTCTTCTTTGCGTGCTTCGGCGTACCAGAGGCTGCCGAGGAAGAGGACAACGAGGAAAAGGGTGACGGAGCCAGCGGCAGACATCAAGCGCATGGCGTTGCGGACGTAACCCTTGGCGGCGGGGTTGTAGGCATAGCAGAATTGAAGGACGCGGTCCTTGAAGGTGCCGACCTTGCCTTGACCAGCTTCGGTGACGGCAAGCCGCAGATCTTGAGCTTCGAAGCTGATGCCGTAGAGGTAGCGGCAGATCTTGCCTTCACCGGAGAGGACATGGGTGAGATTGGCGTGGATATATTCTTTCATCCCCTCATCCCACTTGTAGCGGAAGCCGAGGCTGTTGGTGACGGCTTTGATCACAGCTTCGTCGGCGGTGACGAAGTTGACGGCGTCATTCTCACTTGTATTGAGGGAGAATTCCTTGGCGTAGGAAGTTCGTTTGGCAGCGGCGACTTCAGCAGTCTCTTTCGGGTTGAAGGAGATGTTGAGGATGCGGAAGTCCTTGCCTAGGCGGAGGCCGGTATCGGCGTCCTCCAGCTTTTTGGCGGTGGTGAGCGTGCTGTTGATGATGACCGAGCAAGTGCGCGGGCAATAGAAGTATACGAGGTTGACGATCACCGGGCGCTTGCCATCGAAATAGTTTTTCAGCGGCTGGCTTTTGCCGGACTCGTCTTGCACCATGAGGTTAAGATTGAGCGACTCGCCGAACTTCTCATCGACGCCGACGCCTTCGAGGCGGGTGGGATCGTCTTTCAGATCCTGGCCGATGTTGAAGCTTTTGACTGAGTTGTCCTTGCCGCCACTGTGATCAGCGATGGGATCGCTAAGGACTGACCGGGCACCCAAAGCCAAAGCCAGCAGGGCGGTGAGCCCTGTGGCAATGGCGATTTTCTGGGATTTTCCGGCCATGCCTTCAGATCACTTGTGGTCTTTGAGGGCTTGGTTAACTTGGTCGAGCTTGGCGGCGTCGTCGGTCTTGACGGCGGCGGCGGCTTCGGCGCTTTGGGCGCGGAATTTGCCATCGGACTCTTTATCCCGCTTGGCGATGAAGGCGCGGTCGAAGTAGTACAAGCCGATCATCGAGACTATGATGAAGGCAACGGTGCCGAAGGCGACGGCGTAGGCAGCACCAGTGTGCGGACGGTCTTCTTCGAACTTGCCGCCGGCGAGGAGCTTATTGGGATCGTAGGACATGTTGTGAACCTCTTAGTAGTTTTCAAACTTGAGGC
>CAMCSH010000005.1 GCA_945877655.1 Lentisphaera araneosa HTCC2155
ACGATATCTCTGGCGCTGTGCTCGCTGCTCTGCTGCTTAATTGAGGAAGAACAGCGCCAGAGGGCTGGCGCGCTCCCAGGGGAACTCACGTCCTGGGCAAAAATGCCCCTATCTCTTGCGGAAGGCGCAAAGCCGTTCGCGCCCGGCCCGCTTGTCGTGCGAATCGGCGGGAGTCTCGAAGTGAATTGGATCGAAACCGCCGCGCGCCATCAGCTCGAGCAGACGGGCTTCGGAAAGGGAATACGGGGGGCCCTCGGCGTCGGGCGGATCGAAGCGATACCAGAGGCCGAAGAGAATCCCGCCCGGCGACAAAAGCGCCGCCACTCCGGCAACGTAGTCGGGACGCTGCTGCGGTGCCAGAGCGCAAAAACAGGTGTGCTCCAAGACCAGCTCGAAGGTGCCGCGCAAGTCGACCGCAGGAGCGGTGATGTCGCAGGCAGCGAAGTCGAGTCCGGGCACCGCGCCGTAGAGTCCGCGAGCTTCTTCCAGGGCCAGCGGCGCGAAGTCGAGGCCGGTGACCCGGTAGCCCGCGAGGGCGAAACGCGCAGCATCGTGGCCTCGTCCGCAGCCCAGGGCGGCGAGGCGTCGTCCCTGCAACCAAGAAGGGGGATGCGAGATCAGGCTTTCAAATGGCGGAGCCGCCCGGCCCATGTCCCAGCCGGTGTCGCCGGTGAGGTAGTGGCGGTTCCAATCGACGGCCTGGCGGACCACGCCGGCGGGGGCTTCATCGGGGTGACGGATGCGCATCGGGAAATCTCTCGGGCTGGCTGGGGTTTCATCGAAACGACACCGGGAAAGCGAATCTGCAAGAGGCCAAGGCCCTTGCCTTCCGCGCTCCGGCGTGTATTGCGGAGAACGCAAAACCCGAGGCCGATCATGATCGTCATTCCCTGTTCCATCGCCCCCAGCCGCATTCACGGCACAGGAGTCTTCGCCAGCAGCTTCGTCGCCAAAGGCGCAGTGATCTGGAAGTTCGATCCCCGCTTCGACATCGTCATCAGCCCCGAAGCCTTCGATGCCTTGCCCGAAGGTGTCCGCGACGATGTCGAAAACTACAGCTACCGCCCCGACGCCAAGGGCCCCTACATCTTCGAGTCGACCCTTGGCCGCTACATGAACCACTCGCCGCGCCCCAATGTCGATTATTCGCAGCACGATCTCGGCATCGCCCTGTGCGACATCCCGGCCGGCGAAGAACTCACTTGCGACTACCGCCAGATCCTTGGCGATTGGCAGCACCTCGACCACGTCGCCAAAGACGGCAGGGCGGAATAGAGAGTTCAGGGACTCACTTCCCCGCCACCAGCACCAATCCGTGCGGCGCCCGGCGGATCTGCGACTCGAGCTGCGTCCAATGCTCGCCGCGATAAGGTGCTTCAACAAAACGCGACGCGGGCAAAGGCTCGGGCTCGTAGAGGCCGTCGATGCGCAGGCCGGCGGCGATCGCGGCGTTGATCAAGGTCGAGGGAGTCAGGGCGCGGGGAACGCAAAAATGCTCGCCGTCGAGACTCTGCCGCGGCGCAAAAACCGGACGGAAATAATCGGGAAGGAAGAGGCCCTCGCCATCCTCCAGCTCGATCCATTCCGCCGCCGCCAAGGGATGGGCGCTGACCAGGAGAAGGCGTCCGCCAGGCGCCAGCCAGGAGGCGCAGCGCTGCAAGAATTTTTGCGGATCGCGCGAAAACGGCAGGGCCCAGACGCTGTGGATGAAGTCCCAGCAGCCTTCGCTAGCCAGATTTGCGGGAGGCGCATCGAAGTCGCCTTCGATAAGCTCCAAGCTCAGGCCTAATTCCGTGGCGCGATTGCGCGCCGCCTCCAGCATCGCGGGAGCGAGGTCGAGCGCGGTGCAGAGGGCGCCGCGACGGGCTAGCGAGATCGAGTTCTGCGCCGCGCCAGAGCCCAGCTCGAGGCAGCGTAGACCGCGCGGATCGGAGGGCAAGAGACCGAGCTCTTCGCCGGAAGGCAGCAGGGGGCCGAGGTGAAAGGACTCGTCGCTGATTTGATTTTGCGCCAGATAATCGGCAGAAAGCGCCTGCCAGAAGGCGCGAAGCGCTTCCGCTGAGCCGGGACGGTGTTGACGGGTGGAATCCATGTGGCATCCTAGCACCTTCACGAAAATTTGGAGAGGTTTTTATGGCAGGAAAAGTGGTTCTCACCGGCATCAAGCCCACCGGCATTCCCCACATCGGCAATTATTTCGGCGCCATCCGTCCGGCCCTCGGCTTGGCCGACAACTTCGAGGCGCGCTATTTCATCGCCGACTACCACGCGCTCAACTCGGTGCAAGACTCCGCCACCATGCGCGACTACACCTACCAGATCGCCGCCACCTGGATCGCCTGCGGCCTCGACCCGAAAAAGGTCCTCCTCTACCGCCAGTCCGACGTGCCCGAGACCTTCGAGCTCTCCACCTTCCTCATGGCCTTCACCGCCAAGGGACTGATGAACCGCGCCCACGCTTATAAAGACGCCTTCTCCAAGAATCTCGAAAAAGGTGTCGACCAGGACCACGAGATCAACATGGGCCTCTTCACCTACCCAGTGCTGATGGCCGCCGACATCCTGCTCTTCGACACCGATCTGGTACCCGTCGGCCGCGACCAGAAGCAGCACATCGAGATCGCCTGCGACATCGCCCAGCGGATCAACCACAACTACGGCGCCGAACTTTTGCGCGTGCCGCAACCGGTGATCTCCAGCACCCTCGACCTCATCCCCGGCCTCGACGGCCGCAAGATGAGCAAATCCTACGGCAACACCATCCCCCTCTGGCTGTCGTCGAAAGAGCTGCGCAAGCTGTTGATGAAGATCACCACCAACTCGCAAGGTGTCGAAGAGGTCAAGGATCCCGACACCTGCAACATCTTCGCCCTCTTCAAGCTTTTCAGCACCGAAGAGCAGCAAGCCGAACTCGCAGCCCGCTACCGCGTCGGCGGCCTCGGCTGGGGCCACGCCAAACAAGCGCTCTTCGAAGTCGTCGACGCCCACCTCGCCCCGATGCGCGAAAAGTACGACGCCCTGATCGCCGACAAAGCGGCCCTCGACGCCATCCTCGACGAAGGCGCGAGCCGCGCCCGCGTCATCTCCGCCGCCACCATGGGCCGCCTGCGCAAAGCGGCGGGCCTCGGACGCTGAGCAATTAAGAATTAAGAGTTAAGAGTTAAGAATTGAGCGCCTCCTCTGATCGGTCCGATCTGACTGATCCGACCGATCTGCTGATCTGCTGCGGGAGTGTAAGGCATTCGCTTCTTTTGCGTATTCCTTTAACCCACACCCAAACAAAAACGGAGCTCCCACATGTCCCTGACCATCGGCAAAAATGCCCCCGACTTCTCGCTGCCCGACGCTCACGGCAAGGTCCACACCTTGGCCAGCTTCAAGGGCAAAACCACGGTGATCTATTTCTACCCTCGCGACAACACGCCCGGCTGCACCAAGGAGGCTTGCGGTTTCCGCGACGCCGAAGCCCGGCTCCTCAAGGCCGGTGTGGTGGTCGTCGGGGTGTCGCCCGACTCGCCGGCCTCGCACTTGAAATTCATCGCTGAGCAAGAGCTCAACTTCACCCTGCTTGCCGATCCGGAAAAGACCATGATCCTAGCTTATGGCGCCTGGGGCGAAAAGATGATGTACGGCAAGATCTCCGAAGGCGTCATCCGCTCCACCGTGATCATCGGCGCTGACGGCAAAATCGCTCATCATTGGCCCAAGGTCGCCAAGGCCGAAGCCCATCCCGACGAAGTGCTGGCGGCTTTGGGGCTTTGAGCGCAAGGGAGTGAGGGAGAAGGGAGTGAGGGAGTGCTGACTGTTCAGTCTTGGGATCGCTGGCGTCCCGCCGGCTGTGCTCTGAGCTCAACTTCAAACCCAGCCGGCAGGAGGCCGGCTACGGCCTGGGATCGGCGCTTCAGGGTAGATCAGCAGGGCTCGAGAACAAGGTGCCGCCGAGGCGAAGACGGGCGCTTTGAATTAAGCGGCACACTTGCTACAAACGGGTTCTGTTGGGGTCCCAGTTCTCTCTTTATCACCTTGGCGGCCTTGGGAAACGGGCTTAGCTTGCGGGATGGAAAAAATCATCAACACATCAGACGCGGCTGGATCGGGCCGGCTTCACGGTCACAACGCTCCGGTCTGGGCGGAGCGGGTGCTCGGCTTTTGGATGGCGGCGCTGGCCTTTCTGCTGCCGCTGAAATTCGGCGCCAGCACGAGCCAGAATGCGCCGATCTCGGTGCCCCTGGATGTCCTGTCGATCCTGTTCTGGAACTGGCCGCCGATGTTCCTCTGCGCCGCGTCGGCGGCGGCTCTGGCGATGAGCGTCATGTTGTGGTCGAAGCGGCATCTGCCAAGTCCGGCGAGTTTCGCCCTCCTGGGCTGGGGAGCGATGGCGGTGGTCGCCATCCTTCTCGGCCGGAGTTCGGAGCAGGCCGAGCTCTTGAGCTACACCTGGCTGGCGGTGCTGTTTTTCGGTGCCGCCGTCCTCATCGCCCGCCGCCATCATTCCCGCGTCGCCGATCTCGCCTTGGCGGGTCTGGTGATCGGCACCTTGGTGACCGCACTTTCCGGCTTGTACCAGTATTTCTTCGGCTTCGCCGAGATGCAGCAGCAGATGCTGGAGATGAACAACGGCGTCGTACTCGACCCGCGCATCCTCGAAAAAGCCAAGGAGAATCTGGTGAAATGCAATTTCGCCTACTCCAACAGCCTCGGGGGACACCTTTTGCTCTGCGGTCCCGTCGCCGCCGCCTGGCTCTATGAAAAAGGCCGGGAACGCCCCTGGGGACCAGTCGCCTTCGGCATCGCCGCCGCCTTGGTGTTGGTCGTTTTCCTGCTCACCAAAAGTCGCGCCGCCGTGATGGCGATGTTATTGGCCGCCGCCTTAGTCGTCATCTGGCGTTATTGCCGCGGCCAGAAGCTGGCTATCGGTCTCGCCGGGCTGTGCGTCCTGAGCCTGCTCGCCGGCTACCTGGCGACGAAGGTTCCCTCCTTCCAAGTCCGCCTTGATTACTGGCGCGTCTGCCTCGATCTGTTCCGCCAGTCCCCTCTCACCGGTTGCGGCACCGGCTCCTTCCAGAGCGCCTATCTGGCGGCCAAGGATCCGGGCTTGCAGGACGCCGTGCTCAGTCACTCTCTGTTGATGGGGCAATTGGCTGAGAACGGCCTTGCCGGGCTACTACCCTGGCTGCTGATCACCGGCAGCCTCGTCGCGATCAGCTTCAATGCGTCGCGCCACTCGCTCTATGGTTGCGCCTTCGCCTGGGGCCTGCTCGGCTGGTGGCTGCATGCCCAGGTCGACTTCGACGCCCACATCCTCGCCTCCGCCGGAGCCTGTGCCCTGCTGCTTGCCGTGGCACCGCAACATCGCCACGACAACGTCATGCCCAAGGCTGTCTCGAACCTGGTCAACCTGGGCCTTCTTCTTTCCGCCGCGATCGGCCTTCTCCTCAGCCTGCACAGCTGCGAAGGCTACCGCCGCAGCAGCCTCTACGAACGTGAAATGTTCGGCGACTCCTGGGTTGATCTGGTCTATTCGCGCGACTTCGTCCAGATGGAGAAAACCTTCCGGGAACGCCTGGCGGAGCAGAGCTGTCCATTCTGCGGCAACGCCAAACCCGAGGCCAAGCTATGGAGCGCGCAGGGTCGCTGCAACGAGTGCGGCGCCCGCGCCCACGCCGGCTTGCTGCCCGCTGCTGCAATCCTTACCGAAGCCGAAAATGCCAAGCGCCTGCTGCCGCTCTCGCATGTGATCGAAGGCGTCACCCTGCACAAGCTCATCTACAGCTGGAAGATCGGCCAGATCCAACACCAGCTGCGTCTGCCCGGAGCACCTGGCCGGGCCGAAATCGAGGACTTCCTCGCCGCGGCGGAAAGCTACCTGCGGTCCGAGCTCCCCCGTCGCCACAAGGACACCCTGCTCGACCTGTCCTCCATCTTGTCTCTCCGCGGCGCTCCGCCGGCCGAAATCGCCGCCCTGCGCCGTCAAGCCTTCGGCCTCCAGCCCTGGAGCCCGGACGGCGCCAAGCAGAACGCCGAATGGGCTCAGATGATGCTGCAGTTGGACCCGAAGGAAGCAGGCCTGCGCGAACTCCTCATCGTCAGCCGCGCCAGCAGCCTGTTGCAAAGCTTACGCAGCGAGCTGATCAACCGTCGCTGGGGCCGCGGCGACGACCAAGCAAGCATCGACAAGATCGCCACCGAGTTGCGCCAGATTCTGCCGCTGCTGAAACAGGAAGATGCCGCCGACGCCAGGCTGATTATCGAATGGATGTCGCGCACCGAAAAGGAATTTGGAGTCCCCCTGTCATGAAATCCGCCGCACCCGCCCCGCTACTCGTCAAAGGCCGCACCGCTCCCCGCATCGCCGGTATCGTCATGGCGGTGATGGGACTGTTTCTCGCCTCGCTCTGGATCAACCGCGGCTGCCAGTTCGGCGGCCAAGATCTGCCGATCATCGGCTTCATCGCCATCCTCCTCTTCGGCTGCGTCTACGTCTTCTTCGCCCGCCATCGCAGCGCCTTCACCTCCGGTGTTCCGGAAGTGCTGATCAACGGCCAGGCACCGAAGGCTTTCGACAACATCACCCTGCTGCGCCGCGACATCATCCTGCCCTTCTTCGCCCTCGTCCTGATCAAGGGCGAAGAGCGCAGCATCATCATCGAAGATCTGAGCCGCGAAGAAGCTGAAAAACTCCGCCTCGACATCCTCAGCCATTGTGGCCTCGAGGACGTAAAGGCCGAAGCTCAGGCCGCCCCGTCCCCAGAAGAGGACGCCGAAGGCAGCGCCGAGTAAGCCGACTCGGAGCTCTCCGCATGGTTTCAGGCCGCCAGGGACTTCGCCTCCCGGCGGCCTTCATTCATTGATAGACTTGGTGGCAGGCGGCGCAGGCGCGCTCGACCCGATGCCAAGCGGCGACGCGGGCTTCCGGTTGACTCGCCACCTGCAGCTCTTTCACTGCAGTGAGGTTGAGCTGGTTGAGACGGCGGAACTCAGAGTCAGGATGCTGCAGCTGCCCGAGTTTCTCGAGCGTCTCGGCGTAGATCGCCAGATTGCGACGGCTCGGCTCGTCGCCAAGCTGGCCGCGGCGGGCGGCCGAACGGAGCTCCACCTCGGGACCTTGGAGATTCTCCATCAGATGATCGATCTTGACATCCAGGAGGTCGTAGGGACGTGGCGCCTGGCTGCGGCAAGCGACGACAACGAGTAGCAGCGCAATACAGATTTTGCGGGCGGTCATGTGAAGTTCTCCGTTGGATTTCAGGGATAAAGCAGGCCTTCCGACCAGCTGCCATCGGGCTGCAGGTCGTAGCGCAGGCGCTCGTGCAGGCGAAACTCCTTCTTGCACCAGAACTCCATCCGGTCGGGCTTGACCCGGAAGCCACCCCAATATGCCGGACGCGGCACCTCGCTGTTGATGAAGCGCTTCGCCAGCTCGACCGTGACTTCCTTGACGAAGGTGGCGTGCGAGGGGAGGGGACGCGACTGCTGCGACGCGGTGGCACCGAGCTTCGAAATCAGCGGACGCGAATGGAAGTACTTCTCCGATTCCTCAAAGCTGACCTTCTCGACCTTGCCTTCGACCCGGACTTGGACGCCGAGCTTCTCCCACCAGAAACACAGCGCGGCGAAGGGAAAATTCTCCAGCTCGCGACCCTTGCGGCTCTCGTAGTTGGTGAAGAAGACGAAGCCGTTCTCATCGACTTCCTTGAGCAGGACGACGCGGCAATCCGGGCGGCCGTCTTCGCCGACAGTGGCTAGGGTCATCCAGTTCGGTTCTTCCCAGATGCCGGTGGCCTCGGCTTCCTTCAAATGCTGGCGGAATCGGGTGATCAGTTCGCTCGTGGTTTTCATCGGCGTCTCCTCGGGTTTTGCTCAGTGCGCAATATGCCTGCAGGAAGAATTTTGACTTGTGTCTCCGGGGCAGGATCAGGGAGTTGGGGAGGTCGGGGAGTAAGGGAGTAAGGGAGTCGGGAAGTCTGAGATTCCGCAACAGAACGAGTTTTGTGCTCACTGTTGCTAGACCCCGAAGCGGGTCGAAGATTTTAGCCCTGGGTTGAGCCGCATCGGCGACACCCAGGGTCAGAAGAAGTATGATTTCCGACCACGCGTATCCAAGATAGCCAAATTTGCTCTTGTTCATTTGTTCGACCCCTTGCGGGTCGCACATGGTAGCCCCGGGTCGCCTCGACCCTGGGTTTGTGTTTGAAATGAGTTCCCGACCCCCTTGCGGGTCGCACAGAGTTCGAGCTAACGCTGTGCGACCCGAAGCGGGTCGGCGGAATGCGGGGATCGCAAACCCAGGGTCATCGCCGATGCGGCTCGACCGCTGGGCTACCATGTCCGACCCGCAAGGGGGTCGAGCAACAGGACGACGAGTGTAAAACCTTGCGCGGGGGTTCCCTGCATGTTGGATGAGGCGTCTTGGATACGCGTGGATTTCCGACCCTGAATGGGTCAAAGGATTCCCGCACTGACTGCGGAATCTAGAGTCAGGGAGTGTTCTGATTTACTCCCTCACTCCCTTCTTCGCCCTTCTTCGCCGCCAAGGGCGATAACAACCAGGCGAAAAGGATTCCGAAAGCAAGAGGCAGTCCGAAGGACCGCAGAGCCGGAGTCTGCGACAGGGCGAGCAGTCCGAAGGCAAGCAGGGTGCTCAGCGAGGACAGGAAAACCGCCAGCGCCGTCGCCGGGCATTCGGGCTCCTCCGCCGCAGTGGCGAGGCTGTAGTTGACCCCGAGGCCGAGGACGAGGCTGAGGGACAAGGCGGCGAAGAAATTCAGCGGCTGGCCCAGCAGGGCGCAGGCTCCCAGGGCGGCGCAGGCGCTGAGCACCGGGATGCCGACCAATTTCAGGCCTTGCCAAGGGCCGTACAGACCGGCGAAGATGACCAGCATCAAGAGCGAGGAGCCACCAAGAGCAAGCAGGCAGCCGCGGGTCTGACGGCGCAGCAGCTCGGAGTTCTCGGCGATCAAATCGGTGTAGCGGCAGCCCTCGCCCTGACAGGCGGCTGCGAGCTGCGGCAGGGCCTCCGCCTGGAGCCCGCGCAGGAGGACAAAGGTCGCCGCGTCGCTTTCGGTATCGGTCGCGATGAAGGGGCTGATCAAGCCAGCCGCTCCGCCTTGGTGAAGCAGCTCAGGCGTGAGGAAGGGCGCGGTCGCGGCGTTCTTGACCGCCTGGTCCCTTGCGCCGGACGCAAATCCGAGATCGTCGAGGGCGCTCGAGACGCGTCCGTCTTGCGCTGCCCGCAACAAGATCGAGCGGGCGCATTCCTGGCTCAGCCGCGAGGGCAGGAAGCTGGCGCTGCCGATCCACGAATGAAGCAGGCCTTTTTCCTGCAGGGGACGCAGTCGCTCGGCCAGAGCTTCTTCGCGCTGCAGGCACTGCTCCAGGTTGGTCCCGCGGATGAGGACGAAACGTCCCGCTTCAGGGGTGCCGGCGAGGCGCCGGATGGTCGCTTCCGCCGCTGCCAGTTGCGGCGAAGGCGCGTTGAGATGGCGCAGATCGTGATCCTGCCGGAGCTTGAAGAGGCCAAGGCAGAGCAACGAGGCGATGACAAGAGTCGGCAAGGCGGCGCGGCGGGTCCAGAGCGCGGCGCCGCGTCCCCAGGCGAGCGGACGGGCGGCGCCGGCGGGCACATGCGGCACCAGCAAGGGGCAGAGGATCGGCGCGGCGAGGAAGGCGCCGAGCAGGCCCAAGGCACCGAGCAACGCGATCTGGCGCAGTCCGGGGAAGGGCGCCAGAAGAAGACCGAGATAGGCTGCCAGGCTGGTGCACAGGCCGAGGCTGAGCGGCGGCAGGAGGCGGCGCTCGAGATGCTCGCGCGATTCGTCGCCGCAACGCCGCGCCGCCACCCAGTGCTGGACAAAGTCGTCGGCGACACCGATCAGGCTGACCCCGACGGCGAGGGAGATGGCGTGGATCTGGCCGAGGCAGGCGGCGGCAAGGATGAAGGAGCTGAGGCAGCCGTAGCCGATGACCAGGACGCTGACGGCTAGCGGACGCAGGCCGCGGAAGACCAGCCAGGCGAGCAGGACGATGCCGAGCAGAGATCCACCGCCGATGATCGCCGTCTCGCGCCTCGCCCGGGCCTCGCTCTCGGCGGCGAATTCGGCCCCTCCGGCGCTGAGGACGCGGCACGACGGGTCGATGGCCGCTGCCGCTGCTTTCGCCCGCGACAAGGCCGCCAATTGCGCCTCCCGCGGGCCGCTGGAGAAAGGACTCTCGGCCGCCGCCAGAGTGATCATCACCCAGTCGTGCCCGTGCTCGTCGCGGAGCAGCGGCAGGCCGTTTTTCAGGACCATGCCGCCGAGGAGGCCTTGTCGCGACATCATCCAGCCGGCGAAGGTGCAGAAGGGATCCTGGGCGGCGAGGCGTCCGGCGAGCGGCTGGGTCGGATCGAGCAGGGCGGCGCCGACATGTTCGGCGAGGCGTGCAGCGGCGTCGGGCCCTTCCAGTTCGGTGCGCAATTCGGGATCGAGCAGGCCGGCGCGGGCGGCGAAGGCGGCGCGGCCGAAGGCCTCGGCTTCGGCGGGATTGGCGCCGAGGCGGACTTCGGTGAAGGCGGGTTCGCGGCGCAGCTCTGCCGCAAAGGCCAAAGCCGCCGGCGCCGGATCGCCCTCGGCCGAGAGCAGCACCAGGCTGCGGCGTCCGAAGCGTTCCTGGAACAGCCGGGTCGCCTGATTCAAGCTCGGATCGCGCTCCGCCACCGGCAGCAGCGCCTGCAGATCGGTGTCGATGCGGACGCCCGTTTGCAGCAGACGCAAAGACGCCAAGCCGACCGCGACGAGGTGGAGAATCAACAGGAAAGTGAGAAGGCGGCGGAGGCGGGGCATTAAAATCTCCTCAGGCCGCGGCTTTGATCACTGCGGGACAGGACGGGCGGATGGAGCCGCGTTGCTCAGGCCGAGACGGTCGAACTCGGCGCGGACCTGGACCTTGAGGCCCGACTTGATCGCAAAGGATTTGTCCAGGATCAGGACTTCCAAATCGTTGACTTTGCCGCTGCCGTAGCCGTTGACCACGAGGCTGCTGTGGAAATTGTTTGCAGTCATCGACTTGACTTGGATCTTGGTGCCAGCTGCATCCCCAGCCTTGAGCTCCAGCGACACCAGTGACGGCAGTTCGAGTTTTTCCAATCCGGCGCCGAAGCTGATAAGGCTGTCAGACTGGGCGGCGCAGGCGCTGATCTTCGGCTCGAGCGGCTGGATCAGGCGGGCGGCTTCCTGGTTGTCGACCATCCGCGGGGCTTCGGCGATTTTCTTCACGGCGAAGATGCCGAGGGCGGCGCAGCCACCGATGAAGAGGAGGACACAGGCGGCGCAGCCGAGGAGCAGCTTGCCCCAGGGGAAGGACGAGGAATTGTCGGACATGAGGCGACCTTGTTTTGATGTTGAAAGCTCCCTACACTAATCAGTCGCGGCGCAAGCGCACGGAAGATGGCGAGGAAAAGTCCGCATCCGCCTTACCCTTCCGGTTGACTCTGTCGCAGTCGGACCTATACTCCGAGCCGTTGGAAGGGTGGTCGAGTGGTTTATGGCAGCGGTCTTGAAAACCGCCGGGGCGCGAGCCCTCGAGGGTTCGAATCCCTCCCCTTCCGCCAATTGTCAATCAAGGGCTTGCAGAGAAATCTTCAAGCCCTTTTTGATGTCCGGATCGGTGCAACTGTTTTCGACCTGTGTCACTCCATTTAGGCGGACTTGATGGGAGGGCTGAGCTGAAACCGGCCTGAATCCAGCCAAGCCCGCAGACGGCGTCCGCCGCAGCTGTTAAGCTCACACGCCCGCCGACTTTTCCAGGGCCCGCAAAACCGAGTTGCTATTCAAATAAATCAGTCGCCGCGCTCGGCCGGGTCCTTCCATCGCGTGAACAGATCATGCGGCACATCGAGGAGGTCGAGGGCTTTGCCGGCGACGAAGTTGACCAGGCCCTGGTAGCTGGTGTCGCCGTGGTAGAAGCCGGGCGAGGCGGGCAGGACGATGCCGCCGGCGAGGGTGACGGCGCGCATGTTGTCGATATGGATGAGGGAAATGGGGGTTTCGCGGAAAACCAGGACCAATCGGCGGCGTTCTTTCAGGCAGACGTCGGCGGCGCGTTCGGTGAGGTTCGAGGCGTATCCGTGGGCGATGCCGGCGAGGGTCTTGGCGGAGCAGGGGATGATCAGCATGCCGTCGTGGCGGAAGGTGCCGGAGGCGCAGCCGGCGCCGACATCCTGGTGATTCTGCAATTCGATCAGAGCGCGTTTTTCGGCGGGCAGCGACTCGAGCCAAGCGTTAAAAGCTTCGCCGAGCTCTTCCTGCCAGACCTGACGGGCGACTGGCGAGGCGATGAGGAGGACGCGGCGTCCGGCGGCAGTGAGCGCCTCGATCGCCGCGCGGGCGTAAGGAGCGCCGGAAGCGCCGCTGAGGGCGAGGACGATGCGGCCGTGAGTCATTGGAAGCCACGGGGGTGCGGTGAAGCGGGAGGAATTACTTCTTGTTGCACTCTTCACAATCCTCGGCTTCATGACCACCAGCCGGGATATGAAGGGTCATGCCGGCCTTGGGTTCTACGACGTCGGGATTGAAAGATTTGATCAGCTCGACCGTCGTTTCATATTGCTCGGCGAGGGATTCAAAGCTGTCACCAGTGACGACGCTGTGATCGACGACTTCGATGTGGTCTTCGCAATTTTCCTCGTGCTCTTCTTCAGGACTGGTGCGGTCGACTTCGGAGCTGACGTAGAGGGGCAGGAGGCCGCCGGGGGCTTTCGGGCAGTTGCAGGTGGAGCCGAGAAGGCCGAATTCAAAGCGGCTGCCCTGGTCGGTGTGGGTGGTGCGCGAGTAGGTCAGCGAGCAGCTGCTGGCGAGAATGGTGGTGAGCAGGGCGGTGATGAGTTTCATCGGGCTTCTCCTGGAGGTTTATGGGATCAGAGGCCGACCTTGACGTTGGCGCCAGCTTTCGGGTAGGCGTTGAGGTAGAGCATGAACATGAAGAGCCATTCGTCGGGGCGGACTTCATAGCGGACGCCGCCGGTCCAGCAGTGGAGCTGGCGCTGGAATTCGATCCAGTTGGCGATGGCGCGGCCATCTTGCAGGTCGAGCTGGGTGCCGACTTCGACGAAGTTCTCGTCCCAGAGGCGCTTGCGCAGGACGGCGCGGAGATAGTCGCCGGCGTCGTAGCGGCGGGCCCAGGAGCTCACCAGTCCGGCCGAGTTGACGGTCGAGCCGAAGGATTGCAGGTCGCGCGACACGAAGTCGTTGCGGCGGATCCAGTGGAGGCTGGCCTGGAGGGTGTCGACGGTGCCGACGCGCATGCCGGCGGAGAAGAAGTTGATCTGGCCGGTCTTCGAGTCGGCGAGGATGTCCGAGTCGAATTTCAGCCAGGTGCTGGGGATGTATTCGATGCGGGTGCCGAGATCGCCAAAGCCTTCTTCTCCCTCTTTCGAGTCGAAGTGGAAGTCGACATAGTTGTCGAGGGTGACGAGGCTGTGGATGTTGCCGTCGCGGCGGGTCTCGAGGCGCTGCTGGACGCCGGTGCGCAGCCAGTGCTGAGCGATCAGGCGGTCGTTCGCATCGAAGTAATGGACGTTGTCGCGGTCGCCGCTGACCACCGGGATGAAGTTGTGGTTGACGTAGGGCTGGACGACATGGCGGAGCCCGTCGACGCCGAGGGTCTTGTTGTAAGCGTCCATCCAGGAGTTGTAGAACTTGGTCGAGGCTTCGTAGCCGAGTTCGATGGCGCCGCGGGTCATCGAGCCGCCGTCGCTGTCGTAATTGCTGAGGGCGGATTTGGGTTCACGGAAGGGGTCGTTGGCGGCGAAGAGGCTGGAGAGCTCGGCGCCGGTGACTTCGTTCTTGGAGCTGTCGGAGTAGTGCAAGACGCGGAAGCCGGCACGGGGCACCCATTTGAGGCCGAGGGCGTCGAATTCCGAGTACAGCACGTGGGCTGTGTCGAGGCGGGTGCTGTCGTAGTCGGCGATTTCCATGTTGGCGGCGATCGGCTTGTCGAACTGGCGCCAGCGGGCGCGCAGGTCGGCGATGCTGTTGCGGCTGGTGTAGAGGAAGGGCGAATCGCCGAGGCGGAGGCGGGGCAGATCGAAGCGGAGTTCCGGCAGGCGTTCGACGGCGGCTTCCCAGCGGGCGAGGCGGGGCGAGGCATTGAGCGACAGCGACCAGGCCGGGGTCATATATTCGAGATCGCCGTAGTTGACGGCGGACTCGTAGTCGCGGCGGGTGTTGAGCATGCGGAAGTCGCGGCGGAAGGCGATGTCGCTTTCGGCGTCGAGGTGCATGCGCCAGCTCAGCTCGGGAGTGATTTCGTATTTCTGGAAGACTTCGCCGTTCCAGCGACCGTCGTCATCGTTGGTGCGGGAGAAGCGGCCGTACCAATCGCCGCTGCCCTTCATCTCGGCGTAAGGCAGCCAGTAGCCTTGCGCCTTGGTGAAATGCTTGGGCGATTCGAGATCGAGGCGGACGCCGGCGCCGGGGCCTTGACGGGCGAAATAACCAGTGTCGACAAAGGCGGTGCCCTTCATCGGGCCCTTGCGCCAGAGCTTGAACTTGCGGCTGACGGTGACGAAGGGGCCGGTGCGGCTGCCCATGCCGCCGCGGACGATGAAATCGCCGTCGCCGACATCAAGGTCGCTGGTCACCCAGGGGAGGTAGAAGAAGGGGACGCTGCCGGCGTAGAACTTGACGCCGTAAGCGGTGATATCGCCTTCCTGGCTGATGACGAGGCGATCGGCGACGAGGTGGTAGTGGGTCGGCAGGCCTTTGCACAGGTGGTCGCAGGTGGTGAGCACGACGCCGCGTGCTTCCATCGAGCCGTTGGGCAGGGTCTGGGCTTCGCTGCCGAGGCTGTACCAAGGAGTGGCGTTGATGGCGTTGGCGCCGACGCGGAAGAGTCGGGTGCGGAGGTTGCCGGAGGCTTCTTCGGCCTTGACTTCAAAATCCTGGGGGACGGCGATGCCCTGGCCGTTAAGCTTGGTGGCATCGGCGGCGGGCGCCTTGCCCTTGGCGACGATGTTGCCTCGGGCGACGAACTCGAGGTTCTCCGTGTCGATCTCGGCGTAGTCGCAGGAGATCCGGCCCTGGGGCGTAGTGATCAGGACGCCGCCGCGGAGGACGAAGCGCTGCGTCTTGATCTGATATTCCGAGTGTGCGGCGCTGAGCTGGACGCCGGCGGCGTCGAGGGCCGAGCCGGGGGTGCCTTTTTCAGTGCCGGCTTCGACCGGACCTGAGATCACGGGATCGGCAGCCTTGGCAGCGGTGGCGAGCCCAGCGGCAAGAAGGACGGACAAGAATCGGCGCAGAAGCATGGGGATGGATTCCGGAATATTGAAAGGTCGGGATTCCGGCAAGATAGTGGAGTGCCCTGCTTTGCCAAGCTACGCCATCACGCTCGTCCGGGAATTCAAGGACTCTCTGCCTTGGGCAGGCGCCAGAAGAAGCCGTCACCGGCCATTTTCTCCAGTTCGGCGAGGTTGTCGGCCTCAACCAGATCCGGCTCCGGGCAACAGCCCGAGACGATCAGCCCGGCAGGAACCACGCCGCGATGGGCCAGATATTCGAGTGCCGTCGCCGTCGCGGACAGGGTTCCCAGACCAGGACTGGCGACCAGGATCACCGGGATTTTCAGGGCCGCCGCGACATCTCCCATACTGAGTCCAAGCCGCAAAGGCGTGGCGACCCCGCCGGCGCTTTCGACGACAAGAAGCTCCGGCTTCTCCTCTTCGACGATGGTGGCGATCGCAGCTGCGACTTCTGCAACCCCGGGGGCTTCCACTCCGGCGACACGGGCGGCAAGGTGCGGCGAGGCGGCCAAGGGATAACGATACGGCGAGGCCATCTCCAGCCGAGCCGGCAGAAGAGCGTCGCCACATTGCTCGCGGACCCACTCGGCATCCCCCGGGACGACGCCGTCGCAACCGGTCTGCACCGGCTTCAAATAGGCAGTGCGGCGAGCCTGCTCCAAGCCGCGGCGGCAGAGCCAGGCGCTGGCCCAGGTCTTGCCGACGCCGGTGCCGGTGCCGAGAATGAAATAGCTTTCCATAGAGAAGGTTGAAAGGTTGAAAGGTTGAAATGCGGAAGGCGGAAGGCGGAAGGCGGAAGGCGGAAGGCGGAAGGGTTGAAGTAAAAGGCCTGTAGCGAACCTGAGTCACTGCGTCTCTGGTCATTGCGTCCAGCTGCTAGGTCGCTCGGCTGCTCGCCTTTCAACCTTTCAACCTCCTTCAAACCCCGTGTTTGAGGCGGTATTGAGCCAGATCTTCGACTGAGACGAGGCGGAGATTGTGCTTGACGCAGTAGATCCGCAGATCGGGAAGGCGGGCCATGCTGCCGTCTTCGTTCATGATCTCGCAGATGACGCCGGAGGGATCGAGACCGGCGAGGCGGGCGAGGTCGACCGAGGCCTCGGTCTGGCCGCGGCGCTCGAGGACGCCGCCGGGGCGGGCGACGAGGGGGAAGATGTGGCCGGGGCGGATGAAGTCATCGGGCACCGCCTGCGGGCTGGCGAGGAGGCGGGCGCTGAGGGCCCGTTCCGCCGCCGAGATGCCGGTGGTGGTGCCTTCGCGGGCATCGACCGAGACGGTGAAGGCGGTGCCTTTCGGGCAGGTGTTGCGGTCGGCCATCGGCACCAGGGCGAGCTGCTCGGCCCGCTCGACCGTGATCGGCACGCAGATCAAACCGCGACCCCAGGCGGCCATGAAGTTGATCGTCTCCTGCGTGGCGTGGCAAGCGGCCATCACCAGGTCGCCTTCGTTCTCACGGTCTTCGTCGTCGACGACGACGATGAGTCGCCCTTGGCGGATGTCGGCGATGGCGTCTTCAATGCGGTCGAGCACGGCGGGTCCTGGATTCGGATTTTGATCGGCCAAGATAAACGCCGCTGCCGTCCTTGACTAGGGCCGCAGCGGCGGAGAAATTAGTCGGGACACGACTGGGTATCAATTGGAAGTAGTCAGTAGTCAGGACACAACTGGGAAACAATTGGGACACAGTTGGGACACGACTGGGGAAAAACGGGGAGCGAGCTCAACGGGGCAGGGACTTCATTGCAGCGAGCTGATCGTTTAGCTCTCCCAATGGTGTCCCAACTGTTTCCCCGTTGTGTCCCTGTTGTGTCCTAGTGATCCCATCTTGATCCGTGAAGGTCGCTTCGACGTCGCGGATCGACAATCCGCGGGCATATCCTCCGATTGCCATCTTCTGGAGCTGCTGGCTGCGCTCTCAAGTCTTTACAGGAAATTCCCTACGGCACCGCTGCATGAGGAAGCGGTTCGTCCAAAGAGGGTGGCGGAGCCCAATTCAAACAACTCAACCCCCAAAGAACAAGCGCAAAAATCGGGAGAGTAGCCATCTGGATGCACAAGTATTTCCCGTTTGTCTCAAATACTAAAACTGATAAAATAGTTGTGAATATCCATGTCAAGCAAAAAAATACCCCGCACCAAACAACAAAATCAAAATCTAACCCGAGTATGTTTACTTTATCAAACCCAGGCATTAGGATGATCGGCGATAAAATTAGTGAAAATTGAATTATGCACGCATTTTTTGTGAGTTTTATTGTATTCAACTTAGAGTTGCTCCTGCAGTTTTTGTGGGATTTCTGATGTATGAATGAACATGTAGCTAGCTCAGTTATTCGCTTTCAGCATCGACAGCTTCTTGGTGGCGATCTCGGCCCATTGACCCTGGGGGAATTTCTTCAGATAGTCTTCATAAGCCTTGGTGGCGGCTTGAGTCACGTTGTCCTGACCGAGGGCGTTGGCGCGGCGGTACATGGCTTCTTCTACATGGGCCCCTTCCGGGAAAAGCTTCAGCACCTCGGCGTAGATCTCGGCCGCTTCATTGTTGCGGAAGGCGACGCCTTTGACCTTCGCCGCCGTCATGCATTTGTCGACGTTCTTTTCAGCATAGCCTTTTTCCGCCCACCACGAGGCGGCGGGTGAAATTGAGCCGATGGCGACGACGAGCAGGATGATGCAGATGATCAAAGCGCGCATGGAAATCTCCTTTAAAAGTGGCTGGGTTTGCCAATTGTATCAAAATCTCCAAGTCGCCGCAAGAGGTCCTGGAAAAATCACTGCCCGCCTTGGGCGCCATAGACTTGTTCTTCCAACAGGCGTTGGAATTCCATCATTTCTTCCGGCGTCGGACGGACGGTTTTGTCGGCCATGTTCATGCCGAGGCGGCCGGCGTTGTCGACCCACCACTCGCCCTTCAGGCCGGAGGCGAAGACGACGTTGCCGGAGAGCATGGCGCCGGGACGGGCGATCTTCGACATCTCGACGCGCGTGCCGGCCGGCTGGGCTTCGCCGGTGCTGTCATCGGCATCTTCGGCTTTTTTCACTTCGGGCTTGACCGGGTCGAGCTCTTTCCAGTCGATCTCGGCTTCCGCGGCGAGAAGGCGCAGATCGAGGAAGGTCATGGTCTGGCCATGCTGGTCGCGCAAGAGACGGTGGATGTCGTTGAGCGAGGTTTTCTTCTTCAGCTCGGTGGCGATGAGTTTTTTCAGAGCGACGGGATCCATGGTGAACTCCTTGGGGATTGGCGCCGTCAATTTACCCCGGATTGGGAGGAGTAAACCCATAAAGCGCAAGTTGAGGGGGATTCCATCAAACAGCCCTCACTCCCCGCTGAAGAAGTGCACTTCGCTGAGCTCGCCCTTGCGGCCGCCGGCAGCCGCGACGAGGCGGATCTGCTGGTAGCTTCCGGGGAGGAGGAAGACGAGGCCGCCGTTGCTGTCCGGGGAGATGCGGACCCAAGCGCCTTGATTGAAGGCTTCGAAGTAGACTTCGCCGCCGCCTTTTTTCAGGACAAAGGCGCGCTTCACCGACACCGGCGTCGGGAAGCTCCAGGTGGCCAACGGAGTCACCACGTCGGCCTTCGGCACTTCCACCGAGCTGTCGGGATTCCAGTCGGAAATCGCCTTCAGATCGGCGCTCAGCGCGTCGTTCTTCAGGGTCGCGCCGGCAGGCTCGTCGAAGCGCGGGTTGCGCACCGCGACGGTGTGGATCGGGACGACGCGCCAAGGCTGGATCTCGAGCGCGAATTCGGCGCGGACGCCCTTGAGGAGCTGGAAGTCGCCGCCTTCGTCGGGCTTGTAAGTCCGGTTGTTCCACAGCAGGCTGATGCGGTCGCCTTCGCGCGGCACCGAGACGGTGTCGATCAGGCCGCCGCCGCTGATGCGGAAGGCGAGGCTGTGGCGGAGGTGGTCGCGGTCGACCGTGCCCGGGACCCAGAAGACGCGGTTGTTGAGGACGTCGTCGGGCCAGTGGAGATCGCGTTCGTAGCGGTAGGCCTTGCCGCCAATCTGGTAGTCGAAGATGGCGTGGAAGCTCATCGGCGCGGCATCGGTGGCGAGCTCGATCTTCTCTTGGCGGACATTGGCGCCGAGGGAGGCGTCGTAGCCCTTGGCGCCGAGCTCGAGGACGAGATCGTTCTTGACGACTTTGTGCGAGGGATCCTGGAAGGTGATCTTGCCGGTGAGACGGTAGGGGCTGTTGAGCTCGGCGTCTTTGCCGGTGTCGAGATCTTCGGCGAAGGGATGCGTGCTCATCAGGCGCAATTCCTCGCACAGCTTGGCGCCGCGGGGGCGGACGAAGTCGATGCGGTGGTCAACGCCGAGGGTCAGCTCGATCAACTGTGCCTTGGTGCTGGGATTGAGCGGCGACGACTCGACCGCCTTGAGCAGCTCGGGAGCGGCCTTGGAGACGATGGCGAAAATGCGGCTGCGCATCTTTTCGCCTTCGGATTTTTCCAGATTGCGGAGAGCGCTGATGCTGGCGCCCAGGGAGGCGGGCGCGCTGGAGCCGAGCTGCTGGCGGAGGATCTCGTAGCGGGTGGTCCAGGCGAGCCAGACGCGGTGATCGGCGTCGGTGAGTTTCGGCAGGGAGTAGTGCGTCGAGGGGAAGAGGTCGGGACGTCCGGTGATGGCGAGTTTTTTCTTCGGCGCATTGAGGAAGATCAGCATGGTGCTGGCTCGGAAGAGGTCGTTCATGACCTCTTCGGCGCCCATGTATTCGAGCGGCTCGGAGTTCCAGCAGAAGCCGCCGTCGAAGCGTCGCGTGATGGCGATCTGCCAGCCGAAGCGGCGAGCGAACTCGGCGTAGGCCTTGTCGTCACTGCAGGCGATGCCGATGGTCGAGCCGAAGAGCGAGAAGGTCTTGGTGGCGTGGCCCTGGTCGCCGGAGCCGAGGGTGCGCTCGCAGTAGTGGGCGGTGCATTCCTTGATGAAGTGGGCCGGACCGCCATGCAGACGGGCCGCGACGAGATAGGCGCCGCCGCGAGCGCCGTAAGCGCCGCCCTTGTCGATGTCGGTAAACTTGCCGCCGCCGCGGGTATAAGGGACGTCGCCGTCGGGCGCCATCTGCTGCACCCGCCAGAGCATTTTCTCGAGCAGCTCGGGGCGACCCTTGGCGGGGGTCTTTTCAAGCAGAGCGAGGGCGAGGCAGAGCTGCGAACCGCCGTAGTTGATGCCGCCGTCGTCGTAGCCCGGGTTGGCGCCGTGGCCGGAGGTGTAGTCGCCGTAGATGAAGCGGGCGAGGCCGTCGCCGGACATCCGCAGGAAAGGCAGGACGCTGTCGTCCTGGGTGCGCAGCCAATATTCACAAACGGCAATGACGCTGAAGGAACTCGCCGCGCTCCAGCCGTCGAAATTAGTGTTGTCGCAGAGGTGCTTCACCGCCTTTTTCACCGCCGGCAGGACGGTGTCGTCGCCGGTGGACATCAGGGCGAGGCAGCAGATGCCGGTGTCCATCAGGTCGCTGCAATAGCCGGCGCGGCGGGGCCAGGAGCCGTCGGGACGCTGCTGCTTCAGGATCCACTCGGTGTTCATCGCGGTGATGGTGTCGGTCTTCGGCGAGGTGACGGCAGGGAAACCGCTGGCGAAGCTGCCGATGGCGGGGAGCTTGAGGGCGATCTCCTGGCGCAGTGCCGACAAGGCGGCGGGCAGCGGCAGTTTCGGCAAGACGCTGATCTTGCACGAGGCCGCAGCGCAAAACAGTCCGCCACGCAGCTTCCAGGCGCCTTCCGGCAGGAGATAGGTTTCGTTCTGCTCGCCGTGTTTGGCGGGAGTCTTGAGATTGCTCAACGGGATGCGGCGACCCTCGGCGTTTTCGAGGACGAGTTGATTCATCGCGACGCGGCTTTTCGGTGGCAGCTCGAGGCGCAGTTCCTGGCCGGCGGGCAGGGCCAGATCGGCATTGAAGTCGGCATCCGGTCCGCCGCTGAGGGTGAAGTCGATGTCCTGGCAGTAGGCGACCCGAATGCCGGTGGCTTCGAGGCGGACGCAGCCGGGCGGAACGGCGTAGGTGATCGCGGTGGCGACGTGCGAGGCGATGGCGTGATCGAGAGTTTCCTTCTGCCAGGTGAGGGGATCGCTGGCGCTGGCGCGGCGGATCGAGCCATAGCCGGTGCTGGCGCTCAGCCATTCCGACTGAGACAGGTCGATGCTGCTGCCGTCGGCCTTGACCAGGCGCGGATTCTTCCACAGGATCGAGCCGCCGTGGATCTCGCCGCGGCAAGTCGCCTCGAGTGTGGCGAATCGGGCGCCGGCAGGCAGGTTCAGGCTGAGGGGCATCTCGGTCTTGTCCTTGCCGGTGAAGGCGGTGACCGAGGCATTGGCGCTGCGCTTCAATTCACCGGCGGAAATCCAATTGTTGACCGGTGCCTTGACCTGGACTTGTTGCAGCCCGCGCAGCACTTCCAGCCGGATCGAACCACGGCCTTCGGCCCGGTCGATGAGCCAGCCGGCATGCATCGCCAGGGAGCGGGCATCCTTGGTCTTATAAGCCGTCTCCGGCTCGATCAGCAAGGCGTCTTTAAGCGCTTCGCCGTCCATGCCGATGATCACGTCGCCGACTTTCACCAGTCCCTCGGCGGGCGAACCTTTCATCACTTCGACGACTTCCAGACCGTCGCGGAAAATGCGGCCCTCGCTGTCCTTGAGGGCGGCGGGATAATGGGCGTCAAAACCCGGGTGGCGCTGCCACAGCTTGTTGATCGCGGTGCAGCGCAGGCCGAGGGGGCCGAGCGAGGTGACCCAGCGCTTGGCGCAGTCGATGTTTTCAGGCTCCATGGTGCTGAAGCCCGGGCCGCCGGCGTAGGTGCCCGGCCAGGCCTTGTAGTCAGCGACGGCGGGCTTGCCGGCGAGGGGCGGCACGACGATTTCAGGCAAAGGCGACAGGTAGAAGCCGCTGGCGAAACGCGGGCCGACAGGGGCGATTTTTGCGGTTTCCGCAAGAGGAGCCGAACTCAGTCCGGCGGCGTCGCTCTTGACCTCGGCTGCAGCGGCTTGAGCCCGCTTCATCAGATAGCCGCCGATACCGGCGGTGAAGAGCGCCAGGGCGACGAAGGGCCAGATGATCAAGGGTCGCCGTTTGATTTCGCGGTCGCGGATTTTCGGTGCTGGTTTGGCGGTGAATTTCGGCCGCGACTCGCCCGGCGGCGCGGCTTCCGGCGGCGGCGCCTCGATCTGAAACTTCTGGCCGCAAGGGCACTGGATCTTCACCGGCAGGGCGGCGTCGCCGATGTCGAAGTTCTGTTGGCAGACCGGGCAGGAGACTTTCATGACGGGGATCTCGAGGTTGAAGTGCATTTTGCGAAGCCTATCATCGGCAGATGATAAAGATGGTCTTGTGTTCCCTCTGAATGTCGAATGTGACGAATGCGACATGATTTTCATCGGCAAAGACAAGTGCGGGTGAAAAGTTGAAGGACAACTAGTTTTGGCTTAAAGCCCCAGGAAGCCGCCATGATCTTCAACCAGCAATTCGTCAAGGCCGTCACGCTTGAACGCGAGGCGATCCCCTCATTCAGGACCTATCCCTTTTCGCTGCCGATGGTGCGCAACCTGGAGTCGTTGGAATTACATCCACGGGTGACCTTCATCGTCGGTGAAAACGGTTCGGGAAAATCGACCTTGCTGGAGGCCATCGCCGTCGGCCTCGGCTTTAATGCCGAGGGAGGCTCGAAGAACTTCCGTTTCGGCACCCGCGCCTCCCATTCCGAGCTGCATCAGTTTTTGCGCTTGTCGCGAGGACTGCGGCCGCGCGACGGCTTCTTCCTGCGGGCGGAAAGCTTTTTCAATGTCGCTACCGAGATTGAAAAGCTCGATGACGAGCCTGCTATTGCCTTGCCGATCATCAAGTCCTATGGCGGTGTCTCTCTCCATGAACAATCCCACGGCGAGTCTTTTTTCACCCTTCTCACCAAGCGCTTCGGCGGTCAGGGTTTGTACATCCTCGATGAACCGGAAGCGGCCTTGTCCCCGCAGCGGCAGATGGCAGTTCTGGTCCGCTTTCACGATCTGATCAAGTTGAAATCGCAGTTCATCATCGCCACTCACTCGCCGATACTGATGGCTTACCCCGATGCATGGATCTACGAGTGCAGCTCCGAGGGATTGCGTCGCGTCGCCTACACCGACACCGAGCACTACAAGGTCAGTAGGCATTTCCTCAATCATCCGGATAGAACCCTGCAGGAACTGCTCAAGGATTGAGCGCCAGCAGCCCCCGGATCTCGCGGCTCAGTCCCGCTGCGGCGGCGTCCCAGGTGAACTCGGCGGCGCGGAGGCGGGCCTGGACGCCGAGGCGGCGGCGAGCTTCGGGATCGCGATGGAGGGAGAGAAGCGCCACTACCAAGGCCTCGTCATCGCCGGCAGGCACCAACAAGGCGTCCTGGCCGTGGGTGATGAAGGTGCGTGGTCCGGGCACGTCACTGGCGATCACCGGCAGGCCGACGGCCATGGCCTCGAGGGCGGCGAGGCCGAAGGCTTCGTCCCAAAGAGAGGGCATCACGGCGACATCAGCGCTGGCGAGCAGGGAGAGGAGTCCGGAACGATCGAGCCAGCCGGTTTCGTGCAGCCATTTGGGGCTCTCTGCATGAGGCGGACGGGTCAAGGTGAGACGGGCCGGGACGCCAGCCTCGCGCAGCTTGGCGACGGCTCGGATCAGCCACGTGGCGCCTTTGGCTGGGTCGTCCATGCGGCCGTGGGCGACGATCGAAAAGTCGCCCTCGGCGGCAGGGGCAAGGGCTTGCTGAAGGAATTCGGCATCGACCCCGCCGGGCAGGATGACCGGGGCGTGTTGCGGCGCCAGCTCGTTGATCCAGGCGGCGACCTGTTGGTTCGAGCAGATGACACGGCATTGGCGCAAGGCTTGGCGGACGGCGTCGGGATAATCGGCGTTGAGGACGCGCGCAAGTCCTTGTTCATGGGTCAGGATGTTGCCATCCGGGCCGCGATGGAGGGCGATGATTTCCTGGTAATCCCGGATGCAACGGCGGCACATTTCGGGGTCGCGCAAAAGCTGATTATGGCAGGGGCGGTCGTGCTGCCAGCATTCGTTGTTGCGGGGGCAGAACATCTCGAGTGCGTAGAGGCGCAGCAGGGTGGGCCATCGGGCGGCGCAGGCGAGGGCGAGGAAGGGCTTGAGCATCCAGCCGTCGCCGAGGAAAACCGCGTCGGGCTGCCAGTCTTCGAGGGCGGCGGTGAAGGTTTCGACAATTCCTTCGCGGTCGAGTCGGATGGGGCAGAGTCGGACTTCCGGGAAGTCCAATTCCAAGGGCGTCGCGGCGCGGGGAAAAGGCTGACCGAGGGCGAGGCGGAAGATGCGGATGTCGCAAAGCCCTTGCAGGCGGCTGAGGCTGGCGCGCAGGTCGCGAGCGGCGCCGCCGCGGGCCGGGTATTCGCTGGCGATGTCGATGACGGCGAGGCGTTTCATCATCAGGCTTCGGCGACGACGAAGGCGACGGCGTGCTCGCGCTCGTGCGAGATCGACAGGTGCCAGCTAGCGATACCGAGGCTGGTGGCGCGGCGGGCAGCGGCGCCGCTGAGCTGCAGCAGCGGCGCGCCGCTGGCCTGGCGCAGGACTTCGACATCGCGCCAGCCGCAGTGTTCGCCGATGCCGGTGCCGAGGGCCTTGGACACCGCTTCTTTCGCGGCCCAGCGTCCGGCGAAATAGGCAGCCTGGCCGGGCAGGGCGGCGGGTGCCAAGGCTTGCTCCGCGGCGGTGTAGCAGCGCTCCAGGAAGGCGGCGCGCTTCTCCGGCTCAAGCAGCCGCGCGATGCGGGGCACGGCGCACAGGTCGGTGCCGATGGCGATGATCATAAAAGGCTCCTGCAGTCAATGGATTCCGGCGTATACTACACGAAGAAGCGCTTTCGAGGAGCCCCACATGAAGACAGTCCCGGCCATTTTGCTGCTGCTCATCCAAACCCTCGCCGCCGAACCCTTGCTGGTCAACAGCGACGTCGTCGACCTGGAGAACGTCCAGAATCGCGCCACCGCCCGCGTCTTCCGCGGCGACCTGGTCGACGGCGAGACCGACCCCCAGGCGCGCGACCAGGTGACGATCAAGCGTCCCGATGGCAGCGTCCTGCACGCGGCGCGGCGCCTCTTCATCAGCCAAGACGATCTCAATGCGAGCCTGCGCAAGGAGAAGATCGACGCCGAGGCCAGCTTCAAGACCGAGACCGACCGCAGCCTGCGACTGGCCAGCGAGATCAACGAGCTAGAGCAGTCGATGATCGAGACGCAGCGCGACGCCTGCCTGTCGATCCGCAACCTCCGCACCCTGCGCGCCACCACCGGCGAGCTCCTCACCGTCTACGATTACGATCCCCTAATGAACGCCGCCAAGGCGCGCAAATACGTCAAGGAGACTGGCGTCGCCCTGGTCGACAAGAAAAAAGCCCTGGTCGAGGCCGATTCCCGCTGCGAAAAGGCGATGGCCCAGGTGCTCATCCTCGACGCCCGCCTGTCGGCCCTGCCGAGCCTCTTTTCCGGCCGCGGCGCCGGTCTCGCCCTGATCAAGGGCGGCAGCAAGCTCTACCTCGACAACAACAAGCTCGGCAAGATCATCGCCAACGATCTCGTCCTCAGCGTCCGGCCCCACCCGAGTCATTCCGATTGGCGCCTGGTGACGGTGGAGGACAAGGTCTACTCCATCGCGACGGCCGATCTGCTGCTCCTGCAGGGCCGCCGCGCCGAGATGGATGCCGGCACCGCTCGCCTCGCGGCGCGTCTCAGCGCCATCGAGCGCCGCCTCGCCGACCTGAAGCTGGCGACGCTGGTGCGCGAGGCGGTGACCCGCCAGCTCCGTTTCGAGAAGGCGCTTGATGGCAACTACAGCGAACTGGCGGCCCTCGAGGTCAAGGTCGACGAGACCCGCAAGCTCAGCGTCCGGGCGCCCCCGGCCGGCTTGATCTATGTCCATCGTCGCGATGCCGACAAGGCGCTCGCCGTCTACGCCGCCGAGATCAAGGCCGCCGATGCCGAGACAGCCAAGCTCAATGCGGAAGTCGCAAAAGCCCGCAAGCAGATGATCGATTTCGAGACCCAGGCCGCCAAGCTCGAGAAGCTGATGGCGCCGTAACTTGACGTGGCTCGACCATCCTGGTCGAGTGCTGCTCAATTGCGCTCAATGTGGCTCGATCGTCCCGATCGAGAGCGATTTTTAAGTCATCTCGACCTGGAAGCTCAAGGCATGTTTAGCTTCGCTGCAAGATGCTCAAGGGCAATCTGCGCATCGCGCAAAAACTCGTCGCGGCTGCGCCGTCGGCAGGGATCGCTGAGCGCCTTGATCAGGCGCGGTTGGATCCCGTGAGCCAAGGCCAGGGCGGCAAAGGCGTAGCCCTCCATGTCGACCAGGTCGCCGCCGGCAGCTGCCAAGGTGCGGCGCCGTTCTTCTTCCCAAACCGGCGAGCTGACGCTGACCAGGGTGGCGCCGGCGCCGCAGGAGATCTCCGGCCAGGCGGCTTGCATCAAGGGCGATGAGGAGTCGCCGCCGTGGTCGAAGCGGAGCTTGCCGATCTCGACACAGCGACCCAGTAAAAAGTCATCGCCGAGCCAGCCGGCGATGCCGCAGTTGACATGCTCGCCGAGGCGATGCGCCGGCGCGGCGCTGAGCCAGGAGGCGTAGCCGGCGGCGAAGGCGACGGGTCCCATGCCGCAGACCACCAGGGTCGAGCCGTCGCGCAGAGTCCAAGCGCGGTTGGCGGGCGGCGCAGCGAGGACTTGCGCGTCGCGCAAAAAGGACGCGGCTTCGAATTCGGTGGCGAGGAAGAGGCTGCGTTTCATTTCAGGCTCCAGTCGATCGGGGTTTGGCCGCGGCTGGCGAGCCAGGAGTTCACCGCGCTGAAGGGTTTCGAGCCGTAGAAGCCGCGGTAGACCGACAGCGGCGAGGGGTGGGCGGAAGTGTGGACGAGGTGGCGGCTGGGATCGAGTAATTTCGCCTTCTTCTGGGCCGGGGCACCCCAGAGGATGAAGGCGCAGGGCTCGCGCCCTTGCGCCAGGGCGCGGATCACCGCGTCGCTGAACTCCTCCCAGCCTTGTTTGGCATGCGAGAAGGGTTCTCCCTGGCGCACCGTCAGAGTCGTGTTGAGGAGCAGCACACCTTGGCGCGCCCAAGGGCTGAGATCGCCGCTGGAGGGCGTCGCTTGTCCGAGATCGTCCTGCAGTTCCTTGAGGATATTCTTCAGCGACGGCGGCGGCGGCACACCGGGCGGCACCGAGAAACACAGGCCATGCGCCTGGCCGGGGCCGTGATAGGGGTCCTGCCCCAGGATCACCACCTTCACCGCCTCGAAGGGGCAGAGGTCGAAGGCGGCAAAGACCTCTTCCGGCGCTGGAAACACCGGGCCGATTTGACGTTCCGCCGCGACGAAGCGCAACAGCCGTTCATGGCGGATGGAGCCGAGTTCTTCGGCGAGGGCCTGGCGCCAATCTGGGGACATGGAGGACTCCTTGACTGCCATCACTGGAGCTCCGGAAGGAAGGAAGTCCAAGTTGAAGAAGAAAACAGTTGACCTGTGTCACTCCATTTAGGGGAAGTGGGCGAAGAGCGCGGCGAACACAAGTTCAAACCAAGCACTGCCGGCGGCGCGACACCCAAGGACCCGACCCTGGCCTTCTTCGCCGAACTTCTCGAAAAGCTCAACGATCTCTTCATCGACGCCAAGCTCAGCGACGAAGACCGCCCACCAGTCGATGGCCACCAGCATCCTTTCCGACGAGCGCATCCTGCAGAGCTGCGCGGCGGCGATCCTGGATTTATTGATCAAACAGCGTGGGACGTAAGCTTCAACCCTTCACAGCCAGCCGCGGCGGACGCCTTCAAAAAGGAAGACGGTGGCGGCCTGGGCGACGTTGAGAGATTCGGCCGCACCGGGCATCGGTATGGTGACCCGTCGGCCGATGCTGAAATCGCTGACCCCGCCGCCTTCTTCGCCGAAGACCAAGAGGCCGCCGCGGAGATCGAACTCGGGAGCGAAACAGGAGACGCCGTCGCGTGGAGTCGTCAGCCATGCGGTGCGTCCGGCGCAAGTGGGCAGTGCGGCCAGTTCCTGCAGATTTTCGACCTTGCCGATGGTGAGGCGGAATTGCGCTCCCATGCCGGCCCGGACGGCTTTGGCGTTGTAGGGGTCGACGGTGCCTTCGGTGACCACGGCTTCGCGGAGGCCGCAAGCCCAGGCGGTGCGCAGGATGGTGCCGATGTTGCCGGGATCTTGCAGGCCGTCGAGCACCAGGGTGAAGGCGCCTTGGAATTGCGGCGTGCCGAATTCGGGACGGCGGAGGACGACGATGATGCCTTGCGGGTTCTCGGTCTGGGCGAGTTCCTTGAAGGCGGCGGCGGCATCGCGGTAGACCGGCAGGCCGGGGGGGAAGGCCGGCAACTTGGTCGGATCGGCGTCGCCATCGACGAGGACGAAGTCGCAAAAGGCGGGCAAGGCGGCGAGCGCTTCGGCGGCGCAGCGCTGGCCTTCGGCGGTGAAGAGGCCGCTTTTGCGGCGGCCTTGGCGGGTGCCGAGGACGCGCAGGATTTTGCGTTTTGCTTCGCTGAGGAGAGGGAAATCCATGGAAACGGGTCCGGTGAAAAAAAAATCAGGAAAGGGGAGGCGGTCAAGCTGTGGAGCAAGCTCCGGGACTTGATCCTAACCTCGCGAGAATCTTTTTCCAAGCCTTTCCCAGAGTCTTTTGGCATTCTGCAAGTCCGGCGCTAGAGTGTCCGGAACCTGCCGTCTCCGCCGGAGCCGGCACTCATTTGATCGCCGAACGTCTTATTCAGGGAGCGACGGACCATGATGATGAAGCGCCTTTCAGCCACTGCCCTTCTCGTACTCAGTGCTTCGGCTTGCCGCAGCCATGACAAGGCCGCAGCCAACTCGGCTAACCCCGAAGTTCCCGCCACCTATCCCGCCAAAGTTGTGGATGTCCGCGACATTGAGTTCATGACCCCGGCAGAACGCGATGCCAAGCTCGGCATCGACTGGCGTAACAACCGCGCCATCTCGCAGCACCTCACTCCCGACGTTCAGGTAGAGCTCGACATGAGCCAAAGCCGTGAAATCGTCCTCAACTACGAGAAGCAGTTCGCCCTCACCGTCAAGGCCGTCTCGGCCCGCGGCCAAGGCACCGTTTCGATCGGCTCGAAGTGGGCCAAGGTCGGCGATGTCATCGACTTCGAAGCCCTGGAAGACAACGGCGCCCGCTTCACCGGTTGGGAAGGCGATATCGATGGCGATGGCGTCAAGGTCGACGGCAAGAAGATCTCGGTCAAGATGGACCGTCCCCGCAACATCCGCGCACTCTTCACCGCGACGAAGGCCGAGCTCGCCTTCTCCAGTGAATTCGGCGCCCCCAAAGGCGGCGGCATCTACGAACTCGGCCAGGAAGTCGAGTGGAGCGTCACCTCTCCCTGGCCGGTCAGCGCAGGCGTCCAGATGGTCGCCACCACCCCTTCCAGCAAAATCAAGCTCGACGCCGATGCCAAAGCCGATCCCGGCTGGAAGCGCCAGGTGCGCGTTGCCGCCTCCAGCGCCGACATCGTCTCGGGCTCGACCCAAGGCAGCGATGGCTGGGTCGACGCCGACAGCGAAATCTCGGTCAATGCCGTTCCCGCCGATGAATCCTATGGCTTCATCAAGTGGGATGGCGTGCCTGCCGCCGTCGCCACGCAAAATCCTCTCAAGCTGAAAGTCGACCAGCCGATCAGCCCGATCGCGGTCTTCGAGAAGCAGAAATTCCGCCTTGCCGTCCTCACCGAATTCGGCAAGATCAACGGCGACGGCCTGCACCCGAAAGACCAGCCTGTCACCTGGTCGGTCGAAACCCCGGTCGAAATCGCTCCCGGCATCCGCAAGGTCGCCCGCAACGCCGGCGGCACTGTCAAGATGAACACCAACAAGACCTACCGCATCGAATGGGACACTGAAGTCCTCCTCGAAGTGGCGAAGAAGACCGCCGCCGGCGAAGTCGTCGTCCGCCACGAATGGGTCCCGGCCGGCAAAATGATCAAAGGCATCACCGTCGAACGCACCAAAGACGAAGCCGCCACCATCGCCCTCTGGGAAGGCACGGTCGAGCGCAATCTCGCCCGTTTAGAAAAACTCGACCTGAAGATGGACCGCCCCCGCCGCCTCGTCGCCAACTTCACTCCCGAGCCCAGCACCTTGCTGGCCAAGAGCGAAGGCCAGGTCATCGTCGAGAAGAAGACCTTCAAGCCCGAAGACACCAAAGAGCTCATTCCCGGCACTCAGTACGCCAGCGCCGTCGAACGCGGCGTTCTGGTTCGCCCCGACCTCGAGAAGCAGCTCGGCAAAGGCGACAAGATCGCCGCCGCCGAAGTCAACGTCCTCGAAGGCCAAGCCGCCCGCATCGACACCGGCATCGCCTACGCTGGCTGGAAGAACTGCGTCCGGATGCGCAATGAATACGCCGAGCTGATCATCGCCCCCGATATCGGCCGCGTCGTCTACTTCGGCTCCCCCGACGACAGCAGCAACCTGCTCTGGCTTAATGAAGACCTGAAAGGCAAGACCTTCACCCGCGATGACGCGGCCAAGGCCTACAACGATGTCGGCGGCTCGCGCGTCAACGTCGCCCCCGCCGAAGTCGTCCTGCCCCTCACCGGCAAGGCCTTCCCCCAGCCTTACGAGATCGACGGCTCGGCCTGCAAGGTCATCCTCGGCGCCAACAAAGTGGTCACCCAGACCTACCCCGAGAAAGCCACCGGCTGCTTCGTCGAGCGCACCTTCGTCCTGGTGAAGAACAAGCTCCATGTCCACACCGCCTTGGTCGGCATCACCGATCTGAAGCATGACTACTCGGTCGGCCCGCAGACCTTCACCCAGTTCATCCGTCCCCAGAAGGTTCTCTTCGGCCGTTCGGAAGACCGTGTCGGCCACCCCGCCGGCTACGCCATCCTGAAAGGCACCCCGCCTGAAATCGTCAAGGATGACGAAGGTCGCATGGCCTTCCCCTTCCCGGAGCAGGCCGCCAGGGAATGGCGCATCGGCACCTATTCGGACTACATCCAGATGGAGTTCAAGGACTACATCGTCACCGCCAAGGCGATCTACAAGAAAGGCGAAGAGTTCAACGAGCAGAACACCAACCTGCAGCTCTTCTGCCCCGAGAACCCCGTCGACTGCATCGAAATCGGCCAGTCCGGCTCGCTCGCCAAGCTGTCCAAAGATTCTCAGACCACCTCTGAAATCATCTGGATCCTGGAAAAGCGCTGAGCCCCAGACTCGAACTCAAAACCCCGCCGGAGACGGCGGGTTTTTTTTTGCGCTTCGTGGCTCGACCATCCTTGGTCGAGTTTGCTCTTTCTCGAGCTGGAAGCTCGAGCCACGGACCTCAAGCCCGCGGATGAAACTGCTTGTGGATCGCTTGCAGCCGCGAGGCGTCGACGTGGGTGTAGATCTGGGTGGTGGCGATATCGGCGTGGCCGAGCAGCTCCTGAATGACCCGCAGGTCGGCGCCGCGGGCCAGCAGGGCGGAGGCGAAGGAGTGGCGCAGCATGTGAGGGTGGAGATGCTTGCCGAGGCCGGCGGCGATGGCGCTGTCTTGAAGGAAGGCCCAGACCCGGGCCCGGGTCAGGATCTTGCCGGACTTCGACAGGATGAGCTCAGGAGCGCCATGGACATCGAGAACCGGGCGCGACTCTTCCAAATAACGCCGCAGCAGCTTTTCCGCAGTGCGGCCGAAAGGCACCATGCGCTCTTTCGAACCCTTGCCGGAAACCCGCAGGAAGGCGCGGCGGAAATCAATCCCGTCGAGCCGCAGGGTGCACAGCTCGGTGACCCGCAGGCCGCAGGAAAACATCAGCTCGACCGCGAGGTGATTGCGCAGTCCAAGCACTTGCGTGTCGTCGAAGGAAGCGAGCAGTTTATCGACCTCGGCTGGACTGAGGTGATCGGGAAGAAGCCGCCACAGGCGGGGCGAATCCATCACCGCCGTGACGTCGGCCGGAATCAGTTTTTCCTGGGTCATCCAACGCCAGAAAAGCCGCAGAGTGACGAGGCGCCGGGCGAGAGTGGCGGTGACCAGGTTGCGCTCCTGCAGCGACTCGAGATATTCGGTCAACTGGCCGCGATCAGCGGCGGCGGCGGCGATGCCGGCCCGTGCCGCCCAGGCATCGTAGTCGCGCAGGTCGGCGAGATAGGCGTCGATACTCGTCCCGGCGAGGCCGCGATCGAGGATCAGCCAAGCACGGAAGCGCTCGCACAGGTCGCCAAAGTCGTCGTTCATCTCAGCTCAAGCCTCAAGTCGAAATGGGTTGGTGATGAAGGCTCGGCCCTTCGTCGCACAGGACTGCATCTTCGTCCGAATTCCAGCCGCGGCGCTCCCGCCGGCTCTAGTCCTCGCCGCGATTTCTAGGCGCTTCCCAGATCGCTGCGGCGAGGTGGACGTCGCCATTGCTGATCAGAGGACGGGCCATTTTCTTCTGATTGTCGCTCAGCTTGTGGTGCCACAGATGCAGGCTGAGTTGATGCAGGGCGATGGAGGCGAGGACGCGGGGTTTGGCGCTTTGACGGAAGATGGTTTCGAAGATTCGGGTGAAGCGGTAATAGAAGCTGTCGTAGATGCCGCGGGCGTTGACGAGGAGGCCGAGTGCGAGCAGATAGAATACGGTGGGTTCCAAGCGATCAAATCTATGGAGTTTGTCAGAGAGATCCGCAAGGAAAGCCATGGTTTGAATTGCGGTCTGCAGTGAGAAGAAAGCCAGAAAACTGAGCTTGAACGAAGGGACAAGTGCCTGGATCCAGTTGCGGCAGGTCTCGGAATATTGATAGCCCAGGGCGATGAAAATAATGGCAGCGAACAAGCTGAAGGAGATGAATTCTGACCAGGAATGACCAGCAGGGCCGCTTTTTTCGTAGCCCATAATGAAGATGGCCATCAGGCCGCAGGCAAGGCCTAGAATTTTTTGCCATAGTTCACGCAAAGGATTAGCCTGCCAGAAACTTTTGAGTAATGGGATCAAGGAGCTGGCGCGCCAGTGCTCCTTGACTCTTTGAACTACCAGCGGGGCTAGGTAGAACCACAAAGCCCCGATGGTGACGAGCCAGAAGGGCAAGGCTTCCGTCGAGTGGAATTGAGTGGAGAGAAACCAGAGGAGCCCGGCGAGCAAAGGAATGGTGACCAGGGTGAGATAATGCAGGAACTCGGCGCTGCCTGAACGGATTCCCAGCAAGACCTGCCGTTCCGGTGGCGCGCTCTGGCCGCCGCGCAGATTGCGGCTGCGGAAGCTGAGCAGACGGCTGGCGGGGAGGAAGAGATCGGATGGGGGTAAAAGCGGCTTGGCGTTCTCTGGGCGTTGCAGGAGGAGTTGGCGGAGATCGTGGCGGCTGAGGTGCAATTCCGTCAAATCGTGGCGACCCCAGGCTGCGAAGAAATCGAGGAGGCGTCGTGCGGCGGGATCGTCGGTTTTTTCGAGTTCATCTTGGATCTGAGGCAGCTGCTCGAGGTCGCTGGCGAAACCTTGCAGGGAGGGGCCCCAGATCTGTTCGTAAAACGAGGTCTGGAGGCGGATCCAAGCGGCAGGCAGGGCGGGGCCGAAACGCATCAGCACTTCGAGGACAAAGGAGGCTTCTTCTTGGTGGGCTTTGCCGTGGGCACGGTGGAGGAAGCGGTCGAGCAAGGGGCAGAGATTGGCGGCGGGCGCGACTTCGAAGGCATACATCCAGAAGGCGTGGCAGCGGCGGAGGAAATCGGCGTGGTGATGCAGGGTGAGGAGTTCGACGCAAAGGGCTTCGACTTCGCGTGCTTGCCACTGGCGGCGCAGCTCGATCAGGAGGGCGTGCCAGAGCTCGGGATCGTCGGCGTGGTGACGCAGGGCTTCGATCAGGGTGCGAGCGAAAAGCGCCGGCTCATCGGGATTCTGCGCTTCCCGCAAAGCGGCGAGGAGGAGCCAGTCTCGAGGCTCGAGTCGTCCGAGTTTCTCTATTTCGGCGAGGGTGGTTTCGACCCCGATTTCGTGCAGCCTAGCGGTCCAATCCAAGCTCGGGGCGGACGGGAAATCGGGGCGCAGACGCGTCGGGGTTTCGGATTCAGAAGCCGCGGCCGCGGCTTCCGGGCTGCGAAGAAAATGAGCTTGGTCGAGATCGATTGGCGGTGCCTCGAGTTTGAACTCATGTTCCAGCTCTTCGAAGGCGCGGCGGATCTTCTTGAATTCACTCGGAAATTTGTCCGGCTTCCAGGTCTTGATGAGCCGGGCGTAGGCCCGTTTCAGATCGGTCAAAGTGGCATCAGCCACGAGGCCGAAAAAGGCGCGCGGATCATCCTCGGCGAGGGACCAGTCGGGGGTGCTCATCGAGAATCTCCTGACATTTTTGCCCCAGCGGGGCAGCAATGGCGACCGAGGACAGCGCTCTGAACGCTTTGTTGGGGCGCAGGACATATCGCTAGATGGGGCTTGCTCATCTGGCGCCTGCCGGGGCGGTCAGTTTGGCGGCATCTAAAGGTTTGGGAGTTGCCTTCAGAAGAGCTGTTTTCGGCTTGGGGCGCGGCCTGATTTCCGGCTGAGTTTCCGGCCAGAAAATCAGGGCAAGGACAGCGAGGCTGGGGATGAAGATCATGGCAGCTTTGATGTAGACGCCGGCATCGTGCAGGGCTGGTCGAAAAAGCTTTTGCCAGAACCCCAGGGGCGCCAACTCAGGCAGGAAGCCGAGGAAGCTGGATTCGAGTTGCCACAAGGCCGGGCAGTGACGCTGGACCTGGCGGAGCTGGAGATGGAAATCGACCAGGGATGAACCGCGAGTCGAGAAGAATTTATCGATCAGGCGCTGGCGCGATCGGCCGTCGCCGGGGGCGGCGGCGAGGACAATCAGGAAATCCCTGTGCAGATCGGGCGCCAGGGTCGGGATGCGGCTGACTTCATCGAGATGTGGCTTCAGTTCGCGCAGGCGGGCACGGCAGGGGGCCAAGGCGGGGATGGCCGGCCATTTGGCAATTTCGGCTTCGATCTCAGTTTCGCTGAGCAGAGGCAGGCGCTGGATCAGGCCGTCCTGGGACTCGGGCGCCGTGTCGTCATCGGCATCGACGCTGCGCAGGGGGAGATTGCGGTCGCGCAGGCGGTGTTGCAGAGCTTCCGTGATGTCGCCCCGGCGGAGGCGTCCGGCGAAGCGGAGGAGCGCCGGCTCAGCCATGACCCTCTTCCTCTTGTCGCCAGGGGAGGCCGAGGGATTCGAGGGTGCGGAGCAGGTTGGTGCGGGCTTCGGCGAAGAATTCGCGTTTGCCCGAAGCCATCGACTGCTCGAAAAGCATGATCGCTCCTTCGAGGGCTTCGCGGCGACGCTGGTCGACTTCGGCGAAGATGCGGTTGCAGTAGCGCAGTAGACGCTGGTTCTCGGCGTCGTCGCGAGGGTAGAATTTGATCTTGGCAAGACGTTGCATGGCGATGCGCTTGTCGTCCTCCGACAGGCCCTTGGCGTGGTGAGCGATGACGGTCTGGTAGCGCTTGCCGGTTTTCGGTACGATCGCCTCGACCTCGAGCAGGCCGCTCATGTCGTAGGAGAAGCGCACCTGCACCTCGGTGGTGTCCTTGTCGACCGGCAGGCCCTTGACCTCGAGCTTGCCGATGTGAAGGTTGTCCTCGATGCGGCGGCCTTCGCCCTGATAGACTTCGAGATCGACCTGGGTTTGGCCGGGCTCGCAGGTGCTCACCGATTCCTCGCAAGAAACGGGGATGACGGTGTTGCGGTGGATGATCGGCATGAAGTAGCCGTTTTCGCGACGGCCGTTGGGGCCAATGCGACGGGAGATTTCGACGCCGAGGGTGAAGGGGCAGACGTCGGTCATCACCATGTCCTCGACCGCCTTGTCGTCGGCGATCAGGGCGGCCTGGACGGCGGCGCCAAGGGCGACGACGTGGTCGGGGTTGAAACGGCAAAGCGGGTCGCGGCGGAAGTAGTCCTTGACCCATTCCTGGACCAGGGGCGAGCGGGTGGCGCCGCCGACGAGGACGATGTCGGTGACGGCTTCGGGGCGGAGCTCGGCGTCGCGCAGGGCTCTTG
>CAMCSH010000006.1 GCA_945877655.1 Lentisphaera araneosa HTCC2155
CAATAATCTTGAAGCCAGTTCCTTCCACCTCAGTGAGCTGAGTGCGCGCCTCGATGCCCGTCTCAACGATGAACGTCTCGCCGGAATCCTGAACAGGGCGGAAGTGCTGCTGGCCTCGGCCCACGAGACCACCTTGGAACTGAAGCGTCAGACCGCTGCGCTCGAGCTTGATGCGGTGTCGAAACAAGCTCGCGCCACCCTCGCCCAGGTGAGCAGCAGCGCCAAAAATCTCGAAGACCCGCTGAAAAACGCGGCCGCTTCCTTGGCCCAGGCCGGTAAGGACATCTCTGCCTTCCGTCCCGCCGCGGAGCGCAACCTCGCCGCCAGCAGCAAGGCCCTCACCGAAAGCTCCGATGAAGTGCAACTCACCCTGAAGCGCTTGCGTGACACGCTGAGCTCGCTGGATGCTTTGCTCACCACTCTCGAGCGCGACCCCAGTAGCCTGGTGCGCGGCAAAGACGCCAGCCAATAAAGCGGGACGACAAATCTGCATTCTTGCGGTAGCTTGTCGCCAACAGATCCGGAGTCAACACCTTGCAACTTGCCTGCGAACATTGCGGCCGCTTATATGACAGCACCGTCCCGCGCAGCGGCGGCCTGGAGCGCTGCACTAGCTGCAGCAAGCTCAATCTCTACCTTCCCGATCCGGAATCCTCCTTCATCATCTTCGGCGATTACAAGATCGAGGACAAGCTCGGCACCGGCGGCAACGCCCTGGTTGTCCGTGGCCGCCATCTCGCCACCGGTCATGACTACGCTCTCAAGCTTTTCTACACCTCTCCCGGCGACGACGAGCACGGCGGCAAGGAATTCGCTGCCGAGGTCGAAATGGCCTCGCAACTGGTGCATGACAACATCGTCCGCATCTTCGGCGGCGGCGAGATCGATGGCGTCCTCCACATCGTGATGGAATTGATCGACGGCATGAACTTGGCGGAATACCTCGAGAGCTACGGCCCGATGCCGGCGGAAGACGCCATCGCCGTCGGCGCCCACGTCTGCTACGCGCTCGACCACGTCTGGTCCAATTTCTTGATGATCCACCGCGATGTCAAGCCGCACAACATCATGATCACCAGCGACGGCTGCGTCAAGCTCTGCGACTTCGGCCTGGTTTCTTCCCATGAGACCGCCGTCACCGACTCCAAGACCATCATCGGCACGCCCTATTACGTCAGCCCCGAGATGGTCACCAGCGACGGTCACCAGGACAACCGGGCCGACGTCTATTCGCTTGGAACCTCGCTTTTCCACATCATCTCCGGCGCGCCGCCCTTCAACTACGGCAGCCTGCTGGAAGTGCTCAACGCACGTTTACGCGACAACACCCCGCGCCTCGATGAAGTGATGCGCAATTGCCCGGCCGGCCTTGCCGATGTCCTCGCCACCATGATGGCCCGGAATCCGGACGATCGCTACGCCACTGCCACCGAAGCCGCCGAAGATCTCCTGCGCATCCGCGACGGCCTCGCCCCCCTGCTCGTCGACGCCCATCGCAGCAGAAGAAACCAATAACATTAAGAATTGAGAATTAAGAATTAAGAATTCAAGCTCAGAAATGCTTGTCTTGTCGTCTGTTTCTTAACTCTCAACGCTTAACTCTTAGCCCTTAATTCTTAATTCTTAATTCTTAATTTTTTGGAGTTCCCATGTCTGCTGATATTGGCAATCTGATTTGGATCGATCTCGAAATGACTGGCCTCGATCCTCGCAAGGACACCATTCTGGAAATCGCCTGTCTGGTCACCGACAAGAATCTCGACGTCATCGCCGAAGGTCCGGATCTGGTCATCCACGCCAGCGACGAGGCCTTGGCCGGCATGAACGCCTGGTGCCGCGAAAACCATGGCCGCAGCGGCCTGACGCAGGCCTGCCGCGACTCCAAGATCACCCTTGCCGAGGCCGAGCGGCAAGTCCTCGAATTCATCCAGCAGCATGTGCTTGTCGGCAAGTCGCCTTTGTGCGGCAATTCGATCGGCATGGACCGGATGTTCCTCTTCCACTACATGCCGCGGATTCTCGATCACCTGCATTATCGCGTCATCGACGTCTCGTCGTTCAAAGAAGTGTCGTGGCGTTGGTACGGCGAGATGGTGCCGAAGTTCAGCAAAAAAACCAAGCACCGCGCCCTCGATGACATTCGCGAGTCGGTCGCCGAGCTGCGCCATTACCGCCAGCACATGTGCCTGCCGATGGCGGTGCAGGAAGAGGGCAATGGCAGCTGAGGTGTTGTGTAAATCGATCCGAATCACATCAAGAAATCCTCCCGCCCTGCGTATGTTCCGAGCCTTCATCCAAAGTTCAGGAGTTTCGCACCATGTCCGCTCTCATCTCCAGCCTCTGCCTTGCCTTGCTCAGCGCCGAAGCCGCGCCCGCCACTGATGCGGCACCGGTCAGTACCGCCGCTACTGCCGCCAAGGCCCAGCCCTACTTCGACTACCACCAGGACGACAGCAAAAAGACCTCGTCGCTGCGCTGCCGGACCAGGCTCTTCCGTCAGCCGAAAACCGGCAAGGAAGTCGAAATCGTTGGCATGATCCACATCGCCGACGCCAGCTTCTATCAAGCAGCCAGCAAACACATCGAGCAAGCGGATCTGAGCTTGACCGAAGGAGTCACCGGCTTTCCCGGTCCCGGCGTCATCCCGCTGCTCTATGAGCTCGGCAACAGCAATCGCGTCGCCGGTCAACTGGAGCTCCACTCACAAGGTACTTTCATTGACAAACTGCCCAAGACCGAGTCCGCCGATGTCGACATCAACGAAGTGATGCCGGGCTTCTGGGCCAGCAGCGGCATGTTCCTGAAACTGCCTTGGGACATCGTCACCTTCGAGAGCATCAATCTCGGCATGAGCCTGGGTCGTGGCGGCAGCGCCCTTTGTGGCGAAACCGGATCTTACACCGAGTGGCTGCGCCAAAGCTTAAGCGACTTGGCCAAAGACGACGAGAAAGACGCTCAGGACGAACTCAGCCGCAACATCCTCGGCAAGCGCAACGACCACTTGATCCTGGCCACTCGCAAGGCTCTCGACAATCCCAAGATCAAACGAGTCTGCTTGCCCTGGGGCGCGGCCCATGGCGCCGGCCTCGAAACCCAGCTCATCGGCCTCGGCTTCGAGCCAGTGTCGGAAGAGTGGCTGGAGGCGATCAAAATCGACGGCTACGGCGAATCGCAGGAACGCCACGACCGCCGCCCCTGGTTCGCCAATCTGCCGCTGCTCTTCACCAGTCGCGGTTCGACCGAGTTCAACGACCTCAGCGTCGGGCCCTTGGCGATCCTGGTCTCGCACGATTCGAAAGCCGATGAAAGCATGACTTTCTACGGTTGGGGCCTGATCGGCGGCGACATCAAAAACGGCCGCAAGCAAGTCTGCTTCGGCCCGCTGGGCTTGATCAACTCAAGTCAGAAAGAAGATGGCAACAGCTTCTCCCTGCTCTGGGGCGCGCTGCATTCCTATGAACGCAATACGAAAGGCAGCGAATCGAGCGAGCTGCTCGGCATGATCGAGTCGACCAGTCATGGCCAGGAGCAGAGCTTCAAACTCGGCTGGTTTGGCTCCCTGTACAAGTCGGAACAGAAGGGCGATAGCAGCAGCTGCCGCGTCCTGCCCTCCATCGGACGCTTCCCGCTGATTTATTCCAAGACTTCCAACGCCAAGGGCAGCTCGCACCGCTTCCTGCTCTTCTTCGAGATCTACGACGCCAAATAAGGCCTCTACCACCGGCATGAAAAATCCCCCGCAGGAGACTGCGGGGGATTTTTTGCGACGAGCGCTTATTTGGCGTGACCGGGAGGCAGGTCGACCTTGATGCGCAGCTCGCGGAGCTGCTTGGTGCTGACCGGCGAGGGGGCGTTCATCAACAGATCCTGAGCCTGCTGGTTGAGCGGGAAGGCGATGATCTCGCGGATGTTCTTCTCGCCGAGGATGAGCATGACCATGCGGTCGACGCCGGGAGCGATACCGCCGTGGGGCGGGGCGCCGTGTTTGAAGGCGTTGATCATGCCGGCGAACTTGGTGTCGACGGTGTCGCGGCTGTAGCCGGCGATCTCGAAGGCGCGGTACATCACTTCCGGAGAGTGGTTGCGGATGGCGCCGGAGCTGAGCTCGATGCCGTTGCACACCAGGTCGTACTGATAGGCGTTGATGGTCAAGGGGTCCTTGGTGTTCAAGGCCTCAAGACCGCCCTGCGGCATGGAGAAGGGGTTGTGAGAGAAGTCGACGGCGTTGGTTTCGTCGTTGAGCTCGTACATGGGGAAGTCGACGATCCAGACGAACTGGTAGTCGTTGGGATTGATCAGACCGAGTTCTTCGCCGAGTTTGGTGCGGACCTTGCCGGCGTAGTCGTTGGCGGTCTTCTCCATCTCGGCAACAAAGTAGACGACGTCGCCGGTGTCGGCGCCGGTGGCCTGCTTGATCAAAGCGAGGATCGGCTCGGTGAGGAATTTGGCGAAGGGCGACTTGATGCCGTCGGTGTCGAAGACGAGGTAGCCGAGGCCTTTGGCGCCGAGGCTGATGGCGAATTCGCCCATCTTGTCGTGGAAACCGCGGGACTGCGACGCAGCGCCGGGGGCCTTGAGGGCGCGGACGACGCCGCCCTTGTCGATGACGCCGGCGAAGGCCTTGAATTCCGAGCCTTTGAAGGCGTGGGTGACATCGGCGATGCGCAGCGGGTTGCGCAGGTCGGGCTTGTCGTTGCCGAATAGGCGGAGGGCGTCTTTGTAGGCGATGTGGGGGAATTGGCCGGCGGGTTTTTTCCACGAGGTGAATTCCTCGAAGGTGCCGCCGACGACGTTCTCGACCACAGCGAAGACGTCTTCCTGGGTAGCGAAACTCATCTCAAGGTCGAGCTGGTAGAATTCGCCGGGTGAGCGGTCAGCACGGGCATCTTCGTCGCGGAAGCAGGGGGCGATCTGGAAGTAGCGGTCGAAGCCGGAGACCATGAGGAGCTGCTTGAACTGCTGCGGCGCCTGGGGCAGAGCGTAGAACTGGCCAGGGTGCATGCGCGAGGGAACGAGGAAGTCGCGGGCGCCTTCGGGCGAAGATGCGGTGAGGATCGGGGTCTGGAACTCGTTGAAGCCGAGGTCGGTCATGCGGCGGCGGAGCGACGCGATGACCTTGGAGCGCACGACGATGTTGTGGTGCATCTTGCTGGTGCGCAGGTCGAGGTAGCGGTACTTCAGGCGCATGTGCTCGGGCATCTCGGTCTCGGCGGCGACCGAGAAGGGCAAGTCTTGAACTTTCGAGTGGAAGACGATGTCATCGGCGTCGAGCTCGACTTCGCCGGTGGCAATCTTCGGGTTGACGGTGTCGGCGGCGCGTTGGACGCATTTGCCAGTGACGCCGATGACCGATTCGAGTTTCCAGTGGTGGACGTCGGCGCTGAAGCCTTTCGAGGGGTGGACGACGATCTGGGTGATGCCGTAATGGTCGCGCAGGTCGATGAAGACGATGCCGCCGAAGTCGCGGACGCGGTGGACCCAGCCGCCGAGGCGGACGGTCTGACCAGCGTGTTCCGGACGGAGCTGGCCGCAGGTGTGGGAACGGTGGGTGTGAAGTTTGTCGCTCATCGTCGAGGGTCCTCAGAGGTTGTTAGAAGCCCGGGAATTTAGCTTGACTCGCGGGAAATGGCAGTGCGGTGACACTGAACAAGAAGGAATCGGGGCAAAAAAACACCCCGCGTCGCCGCGGGGTGTTTCATGAGTCTTTCGATCTTAGAAGAGACCGAGGATGGCGTTGACCAGGTTGGCGATGCCTTTGCCGATGCCGGTGACGGCGCCGGAGACGAGCTGGGAGACGCCGATGATGATGCCGGCGTAGATGATGCCGATGGCGGTGTTGCCCTTGGCAAATTCAGCGCTTTCGTCGATGTCTTTGGTGAGCTTGTCCATGATCTTGAAGACCACGGTGATGGCGAAGGAGGCGACGGCGAGGGCGATGACGAGGTTGCAGCCAGCACCGAAGAGACCCGAGACGCCTTGTTTCCAAGCGTTGGCGGAGCTCATGTTGCTGAGCATGTCGCCGCAGATGTCGGACATCGACTTGATGCCGGAGGAGACGACGTTGGTGTAGGCGATGACGATGCCGGCGGCGAGCAAGGCGACGGCGTTGTTGCCGTTTTTCAAGGCGGGCCAGATGTCGAAGTCTTTGCCGTCTTTAGCGAGCAGTTTGCCGAGGATTTTGAAGCCAGTGATGATCGAGAAGGAGGCGATGGTCAGACCGATGATGACTTGGATGATCGAGACCAAGAGGCCGAGACCGGCGCCGAGGAGAGTGTTGCTGTTGTTGTTTTGAGCGACGCCGGCGTTCGCGAGAGCTTCGTTGCCTTTTGTGGTCAGTTCGGCAGCTTTGGCGCCGAGTTCCGGCTGCTGGGCGGCAGCGCAGAGGGCGAGGGTGAAGAGAGCGGCGAGGAAGAGGACTTTTTTCGATTTCATGCAGAGTTCCTTACGGTTGTTTTTTGGACAGCGCCCAACTATACAGGCAAGCTTAAGCGATGCAAGTTATCAACAGGCCCGGATGGCCCCGATATCGGAACGGACAAACTTCCGGAATCACTTTTTCACCCAGACGTCGTCGGCGTCCTTGAGCTGGGACCCACCGACAATTTTTCCTTGGCTGACGAGGCAGATGAAGGCCTTGTCATCGGCGGCGACGCCGTTGCTCATGCAGCGCAGAGACCAGAACTGACGGAAGGCTTCGGCGAGCTGCATCCGTTCTTCCATGCTTTTGCCGACAAAAGAGCCGCTCACTCCGAGGTACAGAACGGCTGCGGCGCCCTGCTGCTTGGCGTACAGACTGTCTACCAAAGCCACATGGCTGCGACGAGCCTGGACATTGAGCCAGTTCTGCAGCTCCATCTGGGGGTATTTCAGGTGTTCCGGGCTGTCGCTGGGGATGGCGACAAAGGCGTCGAATTTCGGCAGCCAATTGCCGGCGGATTTGGAAGAGCTCGCGGTGCTGGCCTGGGCAACGGCGACGCTCACCGGCGCGGGTGGTGGAACGATGCGGGCGCTGAGCTCATCGGAAACGCGTTTGAGGGCAAGTCGCGCCGCCTTTTTCTCCGGGAAGAAGAGCTCCATGCTATCGCGACGCAGGACGCTGTAATGAGGCTCGCTGCGGCCCTTGATGCCGACGTATTCGAGCCGAACCCGTTCTTTTTCCGTCAGGATCTCGGTGGGGATCATCTCTTGCGGCTCACCGGTCTTGAAGTAGATCATCATCGGCTTGCCTAGGGCCGCTTTGGGCAGTTTCGCCACTTCTTCCACGAGGTAGCGATCGAACAGCAATTCCGCTTGCGATTTGACTTCCTTAGGGGGCTCGGGTGCCGGTGTGGCGGGGGCGACATCGGGTTTGATGTCTGCCGGTTTTTCGGCTGGTTTTTCAGGCGGGGCCATTAGCGGCGCGGGGACGGCGGCGATGACGGGTGCGGGCTTGGCGGCGATTCCCATCCAGCCTTGGGTCGGGCCGGCGAATTCGGAGGTGGCGAGACCGCCAAGGATCAGGAGAAGGAAGATCCAGAAGGAGCCGCCACCGGATTTTTTCGGCGGGCTTTTGCGTGGAGCGGCTTGGGTCATGGAGGGCTCCTAAATCAGGTGTACATAAAAACCCCGCAGCTGAATTAAGCTGCGGGGTAAAAAGGGGGGAGCTGATTCAACGCCCGACTTGCAGGCGCATGGCGAGTTTTTCCGGCAGGCCGCCGTCGAGAATCTTCTTCTGGGCGGTGGCGATATCGTACTCGACGCGTTGCAGCTTGACGACCCGTTCATCCGGGTCGAAGGTGGCGAACGAGGCGCGGGAATCGCCGTCACGCGGCTGACCGACTGAGCCGACGTTGATCAGGTATTTGTGATTCGGATTCAGGGTGATCTGTTCGAAACGACCGGCTTGGATGACGCCTTTGCTGCCGCCGATCTGTTCATAAGCAAAGGGCACATGGGAGTGGCCGATGAAGCAGTAGGGCAGGCGCTGGTAGGAGAAGCAGTTTTCGGCGTAGTACTTGTCGAAGATGTAGCCCCAGGCTTCCGGCGAGTCGAGAGTGGCGTGGACGATGGTGCATTTCTGCTGCCAGAGATTCTTGGTCATCGGCAGATCGGCGAGCCATTTGCGGTCGTCATCGGAGAGTTGTTCACGGGTCCAGTGGACGGCATGCGCAGCCTGGGCGTTGAAGCCGATCAAGTCGTTTTCGGTGGAGACGTATTCGTCGTGGTTGCCCTTGATCACCGCAAGGCAGTTGAGGTTGCGGATGATGTCAATCACTTCCTTCGGGTTGGCATTGTAGCCGACGACGTCACCGAGGCAGATGTATTTTTGCACGCCGAGCTTTTCGCCGTGTTCAAGGACAGCGGTGAGTGCTTCGAGATTGGAGTGGAGGTCTGAGATGATACCGTATAGCATGAGCGGGTTCCCGGGCTTATGTCTTCATACCAATCTACGGCGTTTCCTGCCGCAAGTCAACATAGCGGCCGCCCTCATCTTCAAGAGAAAGGCGCCAGAATGCGAGTTTCTTGTCGCGATAATCGAATCGCCCGTGGAAACGGCGCCCCGAGATGACGTGAGGAAGGAAGTGACGGTCGCCCTCCCAGAGGTTGAGCGCAAGCAATTGAGACTCGGGAACCCACTCCAATTGCCCTTCGGGACAATCGCCGGGCTCGCCCTCAAAATCATCGCAGAGGAAGACATGGACACTCCAGTCAATGCCATCCTTGAAAACCGGGAAGGTGAGGTGGCCGCAAGCACGCAGACAGCGCGCCTCCAATCCGCTCTCTTCCCGCAACTCGCGAATGGCACATTCGAGCGGCGACTCGCCGGCGTCGACCTTGCCGCCAAGGCCATTCCATTTGCCCGCATGGATGTCGCCAGGACGTCCGCCGCGATGCAGCATCAGCCATTCCGTGCCGCGTTTGACATAGACTAAAGTGGCTTCAATCGGGCGTCTGATTTCGGACATGATGTCTTCCTGGGTTTTAGGGCGCAAAAAAGCCGGCCGGAGATTCCGGCCGGCGAGATAAGAGGAGGATCAGACGACCACGATGTCGCTATCGATTTTGACGGTGTCTTCCGGATGAGTCAACCACTGATAGATCGAGTAGGAGCCTTCGGTGCCGATGAGGCGAATGGCACTCGAGTCAATCAGATCGGAAGAATCCCCGTCGATTTGGATAAAGCTGAACAATTGATCAGGATTTAGCGCCACAAACTGCGCCTTGCTATCGGCAAGGTCAAGTATCTCCACACCCGAAACATTGGTTCCGGTGAGATTCAGACGTCCTTCACCAAGGCGCAGGGTGTCGATGCCGTCGCCGCCGTCGACTGATCCGAAGAGGCCGTCGGTGATAAACAGGTCCTTGCCTGCGCCACCGTCCATCACATCGCCGCTCTTGCCGTAAATCGTGTCATCCCCTTTGCCGCCGGAAAGGTTGTTGCCGGCGCCATTGCCGTAGAGCGTATCATTGCCTGAACCGCCAATGGCATTTTCAATGTCGCAATCATAGGCGATTCCTAGATTGTGAGTGCCGCCGATGCTGCTGAAAAAGCCAGGCCGCAAGTCGATGGTGACGTCAGTGAGCGATTTATTGGCATCAAGGGTGTCGTTGCCACCGCCATCCCAAATAGTCATGACGTTGTTGGCGATGTCATCATAGTAGTAGAAGTCGTTACCACTCTTATAGGAGTTGTTGACGCCATAATACTCCTGGAACTTCTTGATATCGACTGGCATATAAGTGACAGGGAATTCGGTGCCGCTGCGAAGGTCTGTGGGCTCAGCCAAATAGTCAGGGTGACTGAAGTACGACATAACCGTCCACTGGTTGTTGGAGTAAAGGCTGTAACCAGAGCCGACATCTGATTCGCCTACAGAAGAATTAGCGCCCCAGTAAGGGTGGGCAAAGCCGAAACCATGGCCGAGTTCGTGAGTGAAAACGAAGTTGCCAATGGTGCCAGGGCTGGTGTCGGCCATCTCCGGGCTGGAACTATCGAGCCACATGTCTCCGCCTTTATCGCCCTTCCGATCGGAAGTGAAATTGCAGAAGCCCAAGGCGCCTATGCTACTGAGATCGGCGCGACCGAAGGTGAAGTGGGAGTCCAGGATATCCTGGGTTTCGGCGAATTTCTGCCCAGTGAGATCGGTGACTTGCTGCAGATAAGCGCGGACAAGAGTCTTGTCATTGGCGGAGAAAGCGGTGACGGCATCGACTTGATCGGAAGGGTAAGGAGGATTCTCACCGTTTTTCATGAAATAGTAAGTAATGACATCGCTCGTCCAAGGAGTGACCTCGTAGCCGAAATAGTCATCCGCACTTTTGGGCGGCTGCAGCTCATCGCGGTCATAGCGGTTGACGGCGACCTCCTCAGTGACTCCTGAAACTTGGTTGGTGATGATGAAGTTCAGATAGCGGACATCGGACTTATTGGCTAGGTAGCTAACTTTTCCAGCATTGACATCACTTTGCGTGAAGCTATTGACATTGACCTTGTCGATCTGAAAAGATCCGCCGATCGAGCCCTTCCAAGTGTAGACAATTTTCGAGATATCAACAGAAGTCTCGACATTAAGCATTTGATTAGTAATCGTTACAGCGGCCTGAGCGTCAACATCGAGATAATCGCCCGTAAACACAAAGCCATCAACTGTCGATTTGACATTGATGTTGGCATTGACTAGAGCAGTCCCGTTGTCATCGGAGTCCTCGACTTTGAATTTGAACGACGGACTGACAAAAGCCGAAGAGAGAATACTGATTTTACCATCGGCGACATCTTGCAGAGTGAAAGAGCCGTTGAAGGCAACTCCATCCTTGCGGAATTCTAGGTCTTGGCTCAGGTCAGAGACGGTGACCACTAGATCAGCGCTGGCGCTCGGTAAATCGCCGGTATCTACCGCATTCAGCATCGCCAAGGTGAGAGTGACATTAACGCCCGCAATCAGAGTGAAATCATTGGCCGTGACCTTCGGCACGCCGCCCGTGTAGGAGATATTGATCGCTTGCAGGGTGCGGCCGCCGTAGCCGTCATCAGCGAGAATCTTAATCACATCGCCACCGATGAAGTCCTGCACAGCCGCATCGTAGTAGATGTGTTGCTTGTGATCGGCGTCCGTTTGGATGCTTACAGTGCCACCAACAAGGGATTTGCTGAAAACCGAGAGGGTGACTGCCTGGTCATCAGGATCGGAGACGCGGAGAAATTCTAATATATCGAGGGTATGACCTGTACGAGTATCTGGCTTAATGGTGAAATAGGTCTGGTCGCTGAAAATCGGCGCGTGATTGTCTTTGGTGACGCCTTTATCAACATAGGTGGAGAAGCTCTGCCCGCCAATGGCGCTGACGCTGCTGAACAGGTTGGAAGTGGCGCCCATGGCGTCGACCAACTTGAATTGGAAACTCGGTTTTTTGGCGGTGCCGTCGTGAATGAATTGAACCAGACCATCCTTGATTTCCTGATAGGTGAAATCCATGGTCTTCTTGCCGTCAACCGTGAAATAGCCGCTCTTGACGGCGGTCATCAAAACCTTCACCTTGAGATCGACAGCCAAAGCTCCGTTGTCATTCGATTTGAACCAGTTGGAGCCGATTTTCGCCTCATCACTGAGAGTGATCAGGGTGGCGCCGCCCTTGATAAATTTGATAGGTTGCTTAGTCCCCGTCGCAATCGTCGGCAAGATATTCTTGGCGGTGGCGAACTCCGAGTGGAAGACGCGGATCGCACCACGACCGAAATCATGGCCGTCATCGACTTGCACATTGATGTTGCCGGCCTTGCTCAAGTCTTGAACATAGAGGGCAACCTTGTTATTCATCATTTCGCGGTAAGTAAACTGCTGACTGCCACGAAACTCGCCGTTGACGTAAACCAGATAGCCACCGTTTTCAGGGAACGCGAGGCTGATGTTGATGCTGTCCGGCGAGGAGTCGCTGTCCGAGATTTTCAGCAGGCGGGAATCCAGCTTGTAGTATTTGCCCTGCTGAATGATCAGGCGATCGCCGCTTTTCACGATAGGGGCGTCATTTTCGCGCTCGAAGCGGAAGCCTAGGGTGTAAGGAGTGCCATTAGAACTCAGTTTCAAGGCTGAATCGGCGTATTCGCTGCCGCTATGCGTGAAGACCACATCTTGCAGCCGGAAGTTGGTGCCGAGCTTAACCAACTCGCCTGTGCTGTGCCCTTCGACACCCGATTTATACTGGAGCGAACCAAAAAGAGTGGAGACTGTTTGAGAAAACAGCTGTTCAGAACTACCAAAGACCGAAGTGAGTTCGAGGCTTTTGCCTTCCATGAGGGTGCCGACTACAGTGACAGGAGTGATGGGCATGGGCTATTCCTCGAATGTTCTGTAAGGTTATGACAGGAAACAGGCTCCCCCAAGCTATCGATGGCAAGGATTTTTGCAAGATGGGGATTTGTCGCTTTTGTCCTCAATGTGTCTCCGGCAAGTCGCTCCAAGAGGTGGTCCAGCGCCGCGACAAGCGGACCTTGCCTTTATCTCGCGCTTGAAGCAAGCCTGCCGCCAGAGGTCGGAGGCTGTCTCGCCCGAGCTGTTGATTAAGCTTGTCCACGGCGTTCATCAGGTCGCTGCGTCTTTGTCGCGCGCCTTCGTCGGAGCCAAGAAGCGGCTGCCAACAGGAGGCATCCACCAAATCAAGGAGAATCACTCCAGCCTTTTTATAAAGACAAAGAGGCTGACTCAAGCCGCGCAACAAGTCGCCGCAGATTCGGCTGAGAGCCAAGCTGTCGTCGCTGGGCTCGGCGAGGCGCCGGAACGCGGCGTCATGGCGTCCCGCGCAGCGGAAGGCGGAAGTCTCCAGAAAGATCTGGATCGCCCCAGCCTTCAAACCGCCCTGACGCAGTTTTTCCGCAGCGCGTAAAACATGGCCGATCAAGGCCGCTTCCAACTGAGGATCTCTGCCGCGCAGTTCGCCGGGAAAACTGCGGGAGACGCAAAGGCTTTGTTTCGCCGGAGCCACTTCCTCCAGTTCGAGACAGGATTCGCCACGAAGCTCGCGTACACAACGCGCCACCGGCAAACCAAAGCGCTGCCGCATCATCTCCGGATCGGCTCCCGCCAAATCCCAAGCACTGATCAAGCCTAGCGCCCGCAAACGCGGCGCCAGACGGCTGCCGATGCCCCAAACATCCTCTAGATCCCGGCTCTGCAGCAAGGCGCGTCGCGCCGCATCGTCATGCAGCACCAAGACGCCGCCAGGCAGTTTTTTTGCCGCGTCGTCCGCCAGTTTCGCCAAGGTCTTGCTCGGGCCGGCGCCGATCGACAAGGGAATGCCGGTGTTGCGCTCGACCCGGGCCGACAAATCGCGGCAAAAGGCCTCGGGATCAGCAAGTCCCTGAAGATCAAGAAAGGCCTCATCGATCGAATAGATCTCCACGCTCGGGCTCGCCTCGCGCAAATGCGTCATCACCCGCCGGCTCATGTCGCCATAAAGGGCGAAGTTGGCCGAAAACACCGCCACGCCTGCCGCTTCGCAGCGCGCCGCCACCTGAAAATAGGGCGCGCCCATCGCAATGCCCAGCTCCTTCACCTCTTTGGAGCGGGCAATGACGCAGCCGTCGTTGTTCGACAAGACCAAGACCGGGCGCCCCCGCAACAACGGATCAAAAACCCGCTCGCAGGAAGCGTAAAAACTGTTGCAATCCGCTAGGACGATCATGAGGGCTCTCAAGTTTAAAGTTTAAGGTTTCAAGGTTTAAAGGAATCGAGACTTGGAATTGGCGCCTGTCTGCTGGCTCTTTGAAGCTCAAACTTTGAACTTTGAACTTTGACTTTGAACTCACTTCATCTTCCTCACCACCGCCCTCACCACGCCCCAGATCAAGGTGTCGGCATCCAGAGGGAAAGGCGGCAGCGGCGTCGGACTTTCGGCGACGAGCCAAGGTCGCCCTTGGCGGTCGTGGCGGAAGCGTTTGACGGTGAAGCCGCCGTCAAGAATGGCGACGACGACATCGTTTTCTTTTGCGGTGAGCGCACGATCAACGAGAATGAGGTCACCCGGAAGAATGCCGGCACGGCGCATCGATTCTCCGCTGACACGCAGCAAGAAGCTGCTCGCCGGCTGTGGATTGAGCCAGGCCTCCAGATCCAAGGGGTGATCGAGAAAGTCTTCGGCGGGCGAGGGGAAGCCGGCTTGAATGTCGGCGTGGGCGAGGGGTATCATGGGAGGCTTCCTGGTTTTTAGCTTTCTGATTTATGCTTAAAAATATATGCTTATCGAAAATTTATCAAGGGACTCGGCTTGGCTCGGTCCTGAACAAGGGTGGCAAATCTTTCACTAAGCGCTTGCGGGATCGCCGGATGAGCTTAGTTTTCGCGCCCCCTCCATAATCAGCCAGTTGACGAAGAAGCCACCATGGAAAAACTCCTCGAAATCCATATCGCCAAGATCTCCGAGTCCGGCCTGCACATCTGCGGCCAGACCGAAGAGGATATTCTCGGACTGCCCCATGATGGCCGCCTGCTGGAAGTCTCTCCTGCCCAAGTCGATCTCGTCGTCACCAAACTCGGTGAAGACGTGATCGCCCGCGGCGAGGCCGGCGTTCGCCTGAAATGCCAGTGCGACCGCTGCCTGACGGAATTCACTCAGGACATCTTTGCGGAAGACATTGTCGCGGTTGTCGACAAGGCTCCCGACGTCCTTGACTTGACGGAGTGGGTCCGCGAGGATATCTTGATCAACTTTCCGCGTCTCTACCTTTGCACCCCCGGTTGTAAAGGTCTCTGCTTGACTTGCGGCCGCAACCTGAATGACGGTAGCTGTGATTGCCACAGCCCGATCCAGTCAGGTCCGCTCGCCGCCGCTCTTGAGGGACTGAAGATCGCTGAACCTAAGAAACGAAGCACGAAGAAGAACTGAGGACACTACAATGGGCGTACCCAAGAGAAGACTCTCCAAAATGAAGACCCGTCGTCGCAAGGCTGCCAACGCCTGGGGCGGTATCGATACCCAGGGCTGCGTCCATTGCGGCGCGCCCCGCCTCCCGCACCGTGCCTGCCTCGCTTGCGGCGCTTACGGCAAAGAAGGCCGCAAGGTCATCGAAGTCAACTGATCGACATGATCATTGCCGTCGACGCCATGGGGGGCGACCACGCTCCTGCCGCTGTCGTGGAAGGTGTCTTGAAGGCTCTGCGGGAATACCCGCAGATCGGCAAGATCCTCCTCGTTGGCCAGGAAGAGCGGGTTCGCCCTCTTCTTTTGCAGCACGGACTGAGCTCCGACAGCCGCTTAGAGTTGATCCATGCCACACAGGTGGTGGAGATGACCGACAAGCCGGCGGAAGCGATCCGTGGCAAGAAGGATTCGTCCATCGCCGTCTGCATGCGGCTGGCCAAGGAAGGCAAGTGCCAAGCCGTGGTTTCAGCCGGCAACACCGGCGCCTCCGTCGCCGCCAGCGTCTTCAATTGGCGCACCCTGCCCGGCATCGACCGCCCAGGCATCGCCACCCTCTTTCCCAATGGCACCGGCCACTTTGTCCTGCTCGACGCAGGCGCCACGGTCGACTGCACCCCCGAGCACCTGCTCGGCTTCGCCGTCATGGGCGACATCTACGCCCAGCGCATCCTCGGCATCGCCTCGCCGCGTATCGGCCTCCTCTCCAACGGCACCGAGGAAGGCAAGGGCAACGACCTGACCAAGAAAAGCCATGACTTGCTCAAGAAGGCCGGCTTCACCAACTACCTCGGCAACGTCGAGGGACGCGACCTCTTCGACGGCAGCGTCGACGTCGTCGTCTGCGACGGCTTCGTCGGCAACATTGTCCTGAAATCCTGCGAGTCGATTGCCAAGATGATGGGCAATGTCCTCAAGACCAATCTCATGAAGAACCCGAAACGCATGGTCGGAGCCTTCCTTGCCAAAAATGCTTTCGATGAGCTCAAGAAGATCAGCGATTACACCGAATACGGCGGCGCTCCCTTCCTCGGCGTCAACGGCGTCTTCATCAAGGCCCACGGCTCCTCCAACTCCCACGCCCTCAAAAACGCCATCCGCGTCGCTGGCGAGTTCGTTGAACACAAGGTCAACGCCGCCATCATCGACCGCATGAAGGAAATTCCCAAGCCATGACTCTCCAAGGCCTACGCTTCGCCGGCACCGGCTCCTTCGCCCCTGCCAAAATTATGACGAATGACGACTTGTCGAAAATCGTCGACACCACCGACGAGTGGATCGTCAGCCGCACCGGCATCCGCGAACGCCACGTCGCCGGCCCGGAAGAGACCACCTCGTTCATGGCCGCCGAAGCCGCCCGCCGCGCCCTCGAAGCCGCCGGCTGGGAAGCCTCGTCGCTCAACCTGATCATCGTCGCCACCCTGACCCCCGACAAGCCCTTCCCCAACACCGCATCGCTGGTCCAGGCCCGCATCGGCGCCACCGGTGCCGCCTGCTTCTCCCTCGAAGCCGCCTGCACCGGCTTCGTCTACAGTCTCGAAGTCGCCGCCGGCATGATCCGCTCCGGCCTCGTCCAGCGCGCCATCATCATCGGCGCCGAAAAACTCACCTCGATCGTCAACTGGGCCGACCGCAATACCTGCGTCCTCTTCGGCGACGGCGCCGGCGCCGTCTGCGTCGAAGCCTGCCCCGATGCCGACAACAGCTACCTCGGCTCCTCCCTCGGCTCCGACGGCAACTTCCACCATCTCCTGCACACTCCGATCGGCGGCTGCGCCGAGCCCCTCACCGCGGAAAATGCCAACGACCCCCGCCGCTACCTCGTCATGGACGGCAAACAAGTCTTCAATATCGCCGTGCGCAGCATGGTCTCCGCCTCCGAACGCGCCCTCGCCAAGGCCGGTCTCGCCGGCACCGATCTCGACCTGCTCATCCCGCACCAGGCCAACCTGCGCATCATCGAAGCGATCGCCGAACGCGTCTCCACCCCCCGCGAACGCGTCTACGTCAACCTCGACCGCTACGGCAATACCTCCGCCGCCTCCATCCCCATCGCCTTCGACGAAGCCGTCCGCAACGGCCGCGTCAAACGCGGCGACAAGGTCCTCTTCGTCGGCTTCGGCGGCGGCTTCACCTACGGCGCCTCGGTCATCCGTTACTGAGCCTGAAATGCGCTCATTCGACATTCTTAATTCTTAATTCTTAATTGCCAGGAGCCCCCCATGCGTCTCAAAGATAAAGTCGTCATCGTCACCGGCGGTTCCCGCGGCATCGGCCTCGCCCTCGTCCGCCGCCTCCTCGCGGAAGGCGCAAAAGTCGCCTTCACCGGCACCCGCCAGGAATCTCTCGACAAGGCCATCGCCGCCCTCGGCGACAGCGCTGCCAACGCCAAAGGCTACATCCTCGACGTCGCCCAATCAGCCGCCTGCGAAGCCATGGTCAAACAAGTCATCACCGATCTCGGTGCCGTCCACGTCCTGGTCAACAACGCCGGCATCACCAAAGACACCCTGATGATGCGGATGAAGGAAGAAGACTGGGACAGCGTCATCGACACCAATCTCAAGGGCGCATTCAACTGCCTGAAAGCGGTCACCCGCCCGATGATGGGCCAACGCTGGGGCCGGATCATCAACATCTCCTCCGTCGTCGGCCTGATGGGCAACGCCGGCCAGGTCAACTACGCCGCCTCGAAAGCCGGCATGCTCGGCATGACCAAGGCCGCCGCCAAGGAACTCGCCTCGCGCAACATCACCGTCAACGCCATCGCCCCCGGCTTCATCGCCTCGGACATGACCGAAGTGATCGCCGAAGAAGCGAAAAAAGCCTACCTCAGCGCCATCCCCCTCAACCGCTTCGGCACCGGCGACGAAATCGCCTCCGCCGTCGTCTTCCTCGCCTCCGACGACTCGGCCTACATCACCGGCCAGACCCTCAACGTCGACGGCGGCATGGTGATGCAGTAAACATCCCCCGGGAACGCGCCAGCCCCTTGGCGCTGAGCTCGCCGCTCAACATCGATATCGCGATATCCCGATATCGCGATATCGATGAGTTTCGTTCATCCTTCATCCTCTCCCTCCCTCTCTGGAGATCTCCCCCATGCCTCTTGACGCCTCCGGCGGTCATCGCTGGCTCGACTCCTTCGTTCTCGCCAGCGTCATCCAGCTCGGCACTTTGCGCTTCTGCGAGCGATTCCTCAATCGCAGCAACGACCCCTGCGGACGCCAGTTCGACCAGATGACCCAAGCTGCCCGTTCGGGACGGATGAACATCATCGAAGGCTCGGAACGATCCGCCACCTCAAAAGAGACCGAGATGAGGCTCACCCGCCAAGGCCAGCCTCGGGGAACTTCGTGGCGACTATGAAACCTGGCTGCTGAACAAAGACCTTCCGCCCTGGAAACGGCAATCCCCGGAAGCTCGCCGGATCTACGACATCCAGCTCGATAAGCCCCAATATTCCGATGATGTCGCCCACGATTCCGCCGTCCACATTCTCACCCAGCGACGCAAATTTTCGCCCTGGCTCGACAGCGACGACGACGTCATCGCCGCCAACACCCTGAACATCCTCCTCGGTCGGACCATTCTGATGCTGCAGCGTCAGCTCGAATGGCAACATCACCATTTCCTCGAACACGGCGGCTTTCGCGAAAGCCTCAGCAGCGATCGCAAGAACCTCCGCGCCGAGCAAGAAGGCGCCCCGACTTGCCCTCTCTGCAGCGGGCCGATGCAGCGCCGTCAGGCCCGCGCCGGCGACAAAGCCGGCCAAGCCTTCTGGGGTTGCACGAACTACCCCAACTGCAAAGGCATCCGGCCGATGAATTGAACGCCCGAATTGAGCTCCACCGATATCGCGATATCGATGAGCTTCGTTCCTTGTTCATCGCCTCAATTCACCCCCGGAGCTCCCCATGACCTGGAAATCCCGTCTCCGCTTCCTCTTCTACGGCAACAGCGCCTGGGGCTTCCTCGGCCGTGTCTGCCCCCTCGACCCGATCACCCGCGGCCCGTTGCACTGTGGAACCCGCAAAATCCCCCAGCGTCCGAAGCCATGCACTCAAACTCCAGGAAGCCCCCGATGAAAACCTCCTTCGCCCGCGCTCTTGTCGCCTGCCTTCTCTCCGGCCTGCCGCTCGCCTCGTGCGCCACCACCGAAGCGCCTTACGCCAGCGTCCCAGCGGACAAGCCCGAGACCCTGCCGGATAACCCGGTGCTGCTCGAACGCGGCGAAACTCCGGCGCAGCACGACGAACGCATGACCTGGTTCCGAGATGCCCGCTTCGGCATGTTCATCCACTGGGGCCTCTACGCCCAGCACGCCGGCGAATGGCACGGCAAAGAGACCAATGTCAACCGCTGCGCCGAATGGCTGATGTGCGGCGCCCGCGCACCCATCGCCGAATACGCTCTCGCCGCCAAGGATTTCAACCCGGTCAAATACAACGCCGATGCCTGGGTCAAAGCGGCCAAGGATGCCGGTGTCCGCTACATGGTCATCACCTCGAAGCACCACGAAGGCTTCGCCATGTTCGCCAGCAAGGCCAGCCCCTTCAACATCGTCGACGCCACTCCCTTCAAACGCGACCCTCTGAAGGAACTCGCCGAAGCTTGCCGCAAGCACGACATGAAACTGGGCTTCTACTACTCGCAAAACCTCGACTGGCACCACCCCGGCGGCGGCGGCAATAACTGGGACCCTGCAGCCAAAGGCGATGCCGATAAGTATGTCGACGACATCGTCATCCCCCAGGTCACCGAAATCCTCAAGAATTACGGCGACATCTCCGTCGTTTGGTGGGACATCCCCGGCGGCGTCATCAACAAGGCCCGCGCCGACAAGATCCACAAGCTGGTCACCTCGCTGCAGCCGAAAATCATCCTCAACAACCGCCTCGGCGGCGGCTACCAGAGCGACATCGAAACCCCCGAACAGCACATCCCCCCCACCGGCTTCCCCGGCAAGGACTGGGAAGCCTGCATGACCATGAACCACACCTGGGGCTTCAGCAAGTTCGATAAGAATTGGAAGTCGCCCGAGTCGCTGATCGAAAACCTCTGCGACATCGCCAGCAAGGGCGGCAACTACCTGCTTAACGTCGGCCCCACGCCAGAAGGCGAAATCCCCGCCGCCTCGCTCGAACGCCTGTCCACCATGGGCGCCTGGCTCAAGGTCAACGGCGAAGCCATCTACGGCACCCGTGCCAGCATCTTCGCCCAGACGCCCGCATGGGGACGCGTCACCCTCCGCCGTCAAGCCGGCGGCGACTCGACGCTCTACGCCATCGTCTTCAAATCCCCCGCCGACGGCAAGCTGCTCTTCGGCGGCCTCGGCAACGAAGTCAAAGCCGTCCGCATCCTCGGCGGCGGCGAGCTGCCGCAAGCGGTCTCCGCCGAGGGCTCGATCACCGTCACCCTTCCGGAATCGCTGCGTTCAAAACAACGCTTCGTCGTTGCCCTCGACCTGAAAGGCGCGGCCGTGCTCGATCGCTCCGCTCACGTTCTTGCCGACGGCTCCTTCAAGCTGTCGCCGCGTCAAGCCGAACTCAGTGGTGGCCTGAAGCTGCAGATCCCCGCCTCGGCCGGATTGCACACCGCCGGTGAAGAGAACCTCGGCGTCTGGACCAAGCCCGAAGGCGCCGCTTCGTGGAGCCTGAAAGCTCAGAAAGCCGGCAGCTACAAGCTCAAGTTCCGCTTCAGTTCGAAAGATGGCGGCAGCGTCATCGAATTCGTCATCGGCGATCAGGTTCTTCCCTTGACCGTGCCGGCCACTGGCAACTGGGACAAATACCAGGAAGTCGATGTCGCTAGCCTGAAGCTCCCGAGCGGTACCAGCGAGCTCAAAATCCGCTGCCGCAGCTTGAAAGGTGAAGCGCCCTGCAATGTCAGCGGACTCAGCCTGATGCCGGAGTGAATCCGCGACCTTGAGGAAACAGGAAACCCGGGACTGCCGTCCCGGGTTTCGTCCTTTCTTCAGCGCACCTTGCCTTCGGCCTCGCGGCGGCGCAGGATCGCAACTTTGCGGATGATGCCGCGCAAGAGCCGGCGATCGCCGGCTTCGAGGGTTTTTGACCCCTTCCAGAGCAGAAAAAAAGCCATCATGTCGCTGCGGCTGACGCTAGGAGGGCAGGAATAGGCCAGTTGCGCCAGATCCTTGACTATCCAGCGGTGCTGCAGCCAGCGAGGCCAGCGATGGACGCGCTGCAGGTCGATGAGGGAAAACTGATAGCTTCCCGGCGAGGACTCGGCGACGAAGTGGTGGCAGAGGTAGAAGTCCTGATGGGAATAGCCGCCGCAATGAAACTGGCTCGCCTGGCTGGCTAGGGCCTGGAGGAAACCGAGGTAGCGGCCGGAGCGCCTTTGCTGATGCGGGAATTCGCGTTTGAGAAAATCATCCGCCGGTTCGCCGGGAACCGCGGCGCAGAGATACCAGCCGGCGGCAAAAGTGCCGAGACGTCCCCAGCCGCAACCGAGAGGACGAGGCACGCCGAGTCCGGCTGCCGCCAGTTCGCGAGTGTTGGCCCATTCCCGACGGGCTTCGCCGTGCGCTTTTTGCGGTAGGAAGGGCAGACGGCGGGGGTGCCAATGACGCTTCAGATACGCGGTGACGGGGCCTGATTCCCGCTCCAGTTTCAGCCGCACGGTGAGCCGCTCGGGGACATCGCGCATGGCGCTGCTGCGACTGAAGCGGAAGACGCCGGCAAGGCTGTCGAGACCGGCCAGCTTGAGAGCTTCCTGCCAGCCGGGATCACATTCATACCTGTCTTCCTGCGCCGTTGCCGCGGCATCGGGAAAGTCGTCCTGTCGCGCCATCGCCTTCTCCATTGAATGCGCCGAATTTAACTCCTTCCGGAAAAGCCGCGCCGGATTATCTTGGCGACATGAAAAATCCCCTCAGTCCCGAACTGCTCACCGCCTATCGAGCCACCACCTACCGGGTGCCGTCACTCGGGCTCGGGCTGCGCGTGGGCGAGCCCTCGCCGCCGCTCGACCAATTCCTGATCTCGCTGAACTGCGCTTGCGCCGCCTTTCTTAGTGCTGCCAATCCTTGGTCGCAGTGCTTGCCGGAGGAGGAGAACCGTCGCCGTCACGAGCTCCTGCGGGCCGACTTGATCTCTGCCGGCTTCGCTCCCATCGAGGCTCTTGGCCAGCCGGATTCGCCGGAATGGCCGGCCGAGATCTCCTTCCTAGTGCCGGGGATGGATCGAGCCAGTCTTGACACGTTCCTCCACAAGTGGGAGCAGTGCGCCGGATTGTATCTCCGTCCGGGTCACGCGCCTGAGCTCGTCATCAATTCAAGACAAGATGCGTTGCCGCAGGCTTGCGGCGGGCAATTGGCACAGGGGTTTGAACAGCCTGTGTCGCCGCGCCGCCAAAGCCTTGTAGGCGGCATCGCGCCACGACAGGGGCAGGATGCGGAAGAAGCGCAAAAGCGACCAGGGCGCGGCGAGGCATTCGGCGGCGCGGCAGGAAGCTTGGCTGCGCAGAAAAACCGCCTTGCGATCCCAGACCATCAAGGTGCTTTGCAGGAGCTCGACATCGACGCCTTGCTGACGCAGCAATTCAGCCGCGCGCGGCGATTGTCCTGCGATGAACCAGATGCGTTGACCGCGATCATGCGCATGAAGGAAGCGAACGGCGCGCGAGCACAGGCCGCAGTCGCCGTCGAAGATGACCAAGATGTGTCCTTCCTGGACTTCGGGGAAGAGCTCAGCCACGGGGAGCCCCCAATGATTCAAGACGCGCCTTGAGTCGGGGACGTCCAGAGCTGAATTCGACCTCGATCACCGCAGTTTGCGCCCCGTAGGCGCCGGGCTGGAGGGCGAGGGAATCTCCTTGCCGTGTGAGGATCGAGCGGTGATCGTGTCCGGTGATCAAGAGATCAATCCGGGGGAACGCCTCGAGCAAGGGATGATCGGCGTCGTCACTGGTCGCCTGCCGTCCTTGACGGAAGCCGCCGTGGATGGAGACGATCAGCAGCTCGTCCGGAGCGAGTTGATTCAACAGGGGAGCCAGACACGTAGCGGGATCGAGAATGCGGCAGCCGACGAGATCCGATTCCGGAATGAGGGTGCAGGCGGCGGGATCGAGCACGCCGATGAAGCGGATGCGGCGGCCCTGGCGGGTCGTGAAGAGACATTCAGGCGACAGGAGAAGTAGGTCGTTTTCGTCGACCAGATTGGCTGCGATCCAGGGAAAGGGACTCGTCTGGGCGAGACGCTCAAAGAAGATGCGGCCTTGGTCGAATTCATGATTCCCGGGGACCGCGGCGCGGCAGTTCCTTTCAGCGAGAGAGGCGATCATGGTCTTAGCCGATTTTTCCGCCACCTCTGGCAACTCGATGCCGGGTGGGGCGGAAAACAGGGTGTCGCCGTTATCGAAATAAAAACTTTCTGCCGCGATGCTTTCGGGCAGTCGCGGCAGTCGTCCGTGGAGGTCACTGGTGATCAGGATGGCGACCTCCATCATCACTCCTTATTTCTGCTCAGAAATGAGGGTTTTCGACTGGAAATCGGCCCATTCATCGAAGTCCAGCATGTCGAGGCCGACGACGGCGAGATCATCGCGATCGGGGACAACCACGGCTTTGCCGCGGACCGCTTCATCGACAGCGTCGCAGAAGCGCAGGAGGAGGACTTCGCGCAGGACTTCACGCGGCGGGTGCTGCGAGTGGTGAACGCTGATGATGGTCCGGATCTCCTCATCGAGTTTCCAGTTCTCGAGGAGCCAGCCGCCGACCTGGGCGTGGTCGCAGCCGATGATCTGGCGTTCGGCATCATAATCCGCAAGGTCTTCCGACTTCGCCTTGATGGCGGCCAGCTTCGCGCCTTCGGCGTTGAAGATCGACAAGACCAGTTGGCCGATGTCGTGCAGAAGCGCGCAGAGGCCGATGATCGGCGATACCTGGATGCGGTGTTTGCGGATCACCTCGGCGCACAGGGTGCCGGTCGAGAAGGAGTGCTCCCACAGGGTCGCGTCGCGGGATTGGATGACATCCATGACGGCGGAGGAGAGCACCAGTTCCTTGATTTTTTTGACTCCGAGCAAGGTCACCGCCTGATCGACCGTCTCAATCCGCCGCGGCAGAGAATACAGTGACGAGTTGATCACCTTGAGCATCCGGGTGACCAAGGTCGGATCCCGCCGGATGGTGGTGAACACCGCCTGCATATCGACCTCGTCGGCTCCGAGGAGCCGGATCAATTGCAGGACATGGACGGAAAGCGAGGGTAGATCCGGCATGGACTGGATCTGTTTCTTGAGGAGCAGTTCACGAGCGCTAAGCATAATCAGCCTCCGAGACAGTATACGATCATTTGCCGCCGTGGCGCCAGTTCTTCAGGGCTCATCCGGAGCGTTTTTTTCATGTTTTTTGATTGTCAGCCGCAGGTGGGCGGCAGCGTCATCGAGCGCTTTGGCTGCGGCGAGGGATTCCTCGTGGCTGCTGCGGCCGCTGTAACGGCAGAATTGCCAGGCTTCGACCCGGCGGGAAAACTCCTCAGCACCTTCCAGTCCGGCGGCGCGGGCCTGCTGCGCCAGTTCGCCCAGAGTCGCTTCGCGGCGCGGGCATCCGAGGATCTTCTGGGCCAAAAAGGCGGCATGGTCGGCGCGGGCGCCGGCGGGATCGGCAAGGCGCTGGCGCCAGCGCCGGATGCTGGCGCGGAGAATCCAGGCGAAACAAAGCCCAATCACCAGGAGGCTGAGCACTGCCCGCCAAGGGTCGGAAAAGCACCAGATGAACCCGGCGGCGGCTTTTATGGCGATGGCGGCGATGATGTCGGCGACGCGCCCCCGGAAGATGTCCGCCTTGAGTTTTTCGAGCCGGTGCTGAAAGTCTTCCCAGGCGCTGGATTTGTCTTTTTTGCGTGACTCCTCAAAGGCGGCCGCCGGAGTGGTTTCGACGTAATACCATCCCCGCCGCTCCTGGTCCCAGGCCTCGACCCAGGCATGGAGATCGCGGCGACGGCAGATGCGGAAATTGCCGGTCTGCTCGCCGGAGACGATGCCAGTGACGTAACGGGAGGGGATGCCCTGGCTGCGCAGCAGCATGACGGTGGCGCTGGCGAACATCTCGCAGTGGCCGCTGTGGACCGAGCGCAAGAAATAGAGAGGACGGTCGACCAGCAGGCGTCGCTCCTCTTCGTGACGAGCCTCCTCCTTCTGACGTTCCATCTTCACTTCCTCCGGCTCTTCGTCCGTCGGCGATTCGCCTTCTCGCCTGGTCCAGTAGGGGCTCATGAGGCCATCCATCGGGAACCTGCTTAGCACTGGCGGAATCGAAGTCGAATAGGTGCATTCGCGGCTGAACCAATCCTCGAGAAACGGCACGCACTCGGCGAAGGTTTTTTTGTCGCCAAGGATCTTCTCGGCTTCGGCCCGCCAGTATTTCTCGGTGGCCGGCATCTGGAGGTCATCCTCGGTGGGTGGGTCCGAGTTGACTTCATCCTGGACCGGCCCGGCGTGGCATTGGAAACCGGCTTCTTTGGTGAATCCTGTGATCTGGTAAATACCCGTCTCAATGCGGCTCAGATTTTCGCCCGCGATCTTGAGCCCCTTGGCTTGATTGGGCAGGGGGAGATGAGTGAAATGGAATTCCGGACTGGGGAAGAACTCGAGATTTCTCGTCGCCACGCCAGGCTCCAGCTGGTAATGACGGTAGGTGCTGAAGCTGCTCCCTCCAGCAGAAGCCTTCAGCGATTCGGACAGGGTTTTCGATGTCCTCCAGGATCCGTCTTCGTAGACGTTGTAGATCCTGGCGCGGAGATATTCATTGTCTTCGCATCCTTCAATCCGCATCAGTTCCCGGTCGAGCTGCTCCTTGGATTCGTTGAGGAAGTCGATCTGCGAGTTTTCTTCAAAGGCCCGCATCTGGTAGGGCGTCGATCCGGAACTGAGCACCTTGGTGTCGATATTCCGGATCCACGGCAAAAGGACATCGATCATCTTCGGCGTCAAAAGGATCATCAGAGCCAGACAGACGGTCTGGACCAGCGATCGGATCGCCTCCCAGATGCCGTTCCGTCCCGACTCCTGGTCGACCCCGAGCGAGCTGCGGACGACGATGCGCCAAGCCGGGAACAGCGGCAGGAGGTGCATCGTCAGGATGCACATCATCGACCTGCTGTCGGTCCATTGCGGCTTGCAGCCGAAATGAGTAAGGAAAGTGGGCGAAGGCAAGAAAACGCTGATGCGATCGAATCGCATGGTCGACGACTCGACATTGGCACTGAAGGCGAAGGAGATGAAGACGCAGACGAGGAAGGCGAAGGGGACGTGGCGGCGCTGTTGCAGGAGGGTCAGCATCGCCGCCATCAGCAAAGTGAGCGGAGAAATGAAGTCCGACGGCGTCACGACCCAGCGGGACGGGTCGATCTTGATGAACTGATTGCACAGGACGGTGTAGGTGGCGGGGAAGAACACCGTATACACCATCCATCGGGTGTTCACCGGCAATCCTCGTGGCAGCAGCGGCGCGATCAGGCAGCAGGCCAGCACCGGCAGGAAGAAGTGGAAGGTGTCGCTGGTGAAGGAGAAGAACGAGCCGGCGAGAAAGAGCATCCAGCATTGGGCGATGGCCAGGTGGCGGTTGCGGGGTGGCATCAGAAACCCTCCGCTTTGACTTCGGCAGGGGTCACCAGACGGACCTTCAAGTGGGCCGGCCAGCCTTCGTCAAAGGACGCGGCATGGACGGCGACGCCATTGGTCAGGCAAGCTTCCAGCCAGAGGATCTGGTCCTCTTCCGGCGGACCGAGGAAGGCGATCAGGAGTTTTTCGCGATCGAGCGTGCCAACGGGGGATCCGAGAACCTCGAAGTCGCCCGGGGTACGCTGCGGCTCGACCGCCGCCAAGGCATCGAACAGCTGGATCAGCGTGGTCTCGCTGCTGGCTCCGGCGAAGCGGATTTCCGGACCGCTGCCGCCCTGGAGGAGGCGGGTGAAGCGGAAGCCGCCGCCGGCCATTTGCAGAGCCGTCCCGGCGGCCAGCGACACCCGTTTTTCGAAGCTGGCGAAGCGCCGGCCCTGCCATTCGGTCAAGCCGGGATTGGCTTGCAGGTCGAGATAGACGCAGCAGCCCGGCAATCCGGCGCCGCTGAACTCCTTCACCATCGGCTGACCGTGGCGGGCCCAGGAAGCCGAGTGGATCAGGCGCGGCTGATCTCCGAAGCGATATTCGCGGATGCCGCAAAGTTCCTCTTCCTCCAAGACTTTCGCCGCTTCGCCGTCCTGCCCGTAAAAGCCGGCGTAACGCCAGCCGAGATGGATTTTCATCGGCTTGGGGTGGACCATGATTTCCCGCGCCCCTTCGCCGAAATGGCCGCTTTTCACCAGGCCGAAGGGGAAGGTGGTTTCGATGAAGACTTGCGGCAGCCGTTGCAGGCCGCGATCGGCGAAGCTGATCTGGCTGCGGACTTCCAGATTGGCACCGGGAGGCAAGCAGGCGATATTGGGAAATCCCGCCGGGCGCCGGAACGGCATTGGCAGGTTGTCGAGACCGAGATCCCAGGCCGGCAGACGGCTGCGGGAGCGGAGGACGTAAACGCTTTCGAACTCCTCGCCGACGCTGGCCTGTGTCGGCAGATGACGCTCGACTTGAATCCGAGGTTTGAAGAGGTGGGCGACTGCGAAATTCACCACCATCAAGCTGAGCAGGCCGTAGACAAAGATCTGCAGCGGATAGGAATTGTAGCTGATGATGGTGATGGTCGAGAAGATCGCCACCAGCATCAGGCAGAAGCGTCCGGTGATGGTGATGTGGCGATGAATGAGGCAGGTGAGCCACCAGAAGGTGGCATGGGTGGCGGTGACATTGGTTCCGGTCAGCCAAGGCTGGGGCATCGGCCCCATCTCCTCCGGGCCGGCCATGAAGCGCCGACCCAGGTATTTGAAGCGGCTGTTCAGAGACCGCAGCATCTCAGTGCGGTACCGGGATTGACTCGAGCAGCTCGTTGATGACCAGGATTTTCTGGCTGGAGGAAGCGCCTTGGTTCTTGAGGATCAGGCGGTGAGCCAGAACCGCCGGCGCCAGGCGGCGGATGTCATCAGGCAAGACATGGCCCCGCCCCAGCATCAGGGCTTGCGCTTGGGCGCAACGATAGAGCATCAAAGTGGCCCGTGGACTGGCGCCGAGACGGACTTGCGCGTGAGTCCGGGTGGCGCGCACCAGATTGGTGAGGTAGCGGCTGGCTGAGTCCTCGACATGAATCTGCCGGGTCGTCTCCTGCAGGGCGATGACATCGGCACGGGTCAATACCGGACCGAGATTCTCCAGCGGGTCGCTGTCGCGGCGGCTGGTCAGGATTTCCAGTTCCGCATCAAAATCAGGGTAATCCATCTTGAACTGCAGGGCGAAGCGGTCCATCTGCGCTTCGGGAAGCGGGAAGGTGCCGTGGAACTCCACCGGGTTCTGGGTGGCGATGACGAGGAAGGGAGGGTGAAGACGGTGGCGCTCGCCGGCGACCGTGACCTGCGCTTCACTCATCGCTTCCAGCAGGGCCGCCTGGGTCCGCGGCGAAGCACGGTTGATTTCATCGGCCAGGAGAATGTTGCAGAAGACCGGGCCGGGGCGGAAGATGAACTCGCTCTTGACCGGCGAAAACATCGGGCAGCCCGTGACGTCCGCGGGCAGCAGGTCGGGGGTGAACTGGATCCGCTGGAAGGCGGCGTCAATTGAGCTCGCCAAGGCTTTCGCCAAAGTGGTTTTGCCGACTCCGGGGACGTCTTCGAGCAAGGCGTGTCCGCCGGCCAGCAAGGCGATCAGAAGCAGGTCGATGGGTTCGTCCTTTCCCTTGACGATGCGATGGAGGTTGTGCCGAAGCTGCGCGACTTTCATCTGGCAGGAGCCGGGATCGAATGAAGAGGGGCTGGGGGTCATGATGGGGATAACCGCTTACGGGGTAAAAAGATTTGTGGAGCTTCGCGGCGGAGGAAGGCTTCCAGCGTCGCCACCGTGGGGCCGTATCCGCCTTTATAAATGTGGTATTCCAGGGCCGTGCTGAATTCCGCTGCCGTCTGCCAGCGGTGGGCCGGGTCGGGCTGCAGGGCGCGGTAGAGGATGTCGCGCAGATCGGCATCGAGATCTTCCGGCAAGGCGCCGAGATTGACACAGCCGCCACCGGCCAGTTTCTGCATGTCGGTATCCGTCGCCGCCTCGCGAGGGTGGCGGCCGCTGAGCATTTCCAGGAGCACCATGCCGAGGGCGTAGATGTCGGACCGCGGTTCCGCGCCTTTGCGCAGCGCCTGTTCCGGAGGCATGTAGGTGAGCTTGCCCAGCAAACATTGGTCATTGGCCGGCATGATGTTGTTCTTGGCCTTGGCGACGCCGAAGTCGGTGAGCTTGGGCAGGCCCTCGGTGGTGAGCAGAATGTTGCCCGGGCAGACGTCGCGGTGGACGATGTTGAGCGGGCGAAGCTCGGCATCGGTGCGGGAGTGGGCGTAGGCCAAGCCCCGGGCGATCCGCGCGGCGATGAAGGTCGCCAGTTCCGGCGGCAGCACTCGGCCGCGAGCCGCGAGCTGCTCGATCAGATCGGCCAAGGCCAAGCCGTTGACGTATTCCATCACCAGATAATGGCCGAAAGGCGCTTTGCCGAGATTCAGGATCTGCACGATGTTTTCGTGGACGAGGCAGGAGACCAAGCGTCCTTCGTCAATCAACATGTCGATGAAGCGCTCGTCATAATTCAGTGAGCTCAACATGATTTTGAGGGCTACAGTCTTCTCGAAGCCGCTGCTTCCCAGCTGTACGGCCTCATAGACTTTGCCCATGCCGCCCTCGGCGATTTCTCGCACGATGCGGTAGCGTACTCCGGATTCAAACTCCCTGGGGATCTCCATACGCTCGCTCCTGGCTGCTGAAAAGCTTACGCCTCTAGCTTAAATGAAAGCAGGTCTAGAGTCAAGCGGTAACTGCGAATTAGACCGAAAATCGCTTCTCAGGCGGCCGGACGGGAGCCGTCACTCTAAAAGCCGCAGCAGAGGAATGGAACCGGGTTGAAAGGTTCAAAGGTTGCAACGCAAGCGCATGAACAACAGCAACAAGAGACGATTCTAAGAGCATCGTTCAGGGGCGGCGAAGATGACTGCCGAAGCTTTTCTTCATAGTCGTTAGTTGTTGCTGTTGCAGCTAATCCTTTCAAACTTTTGGCTCTCCCGGAAATCGCGGTTTCGATGACGGCCTAGTCTGCCGGATGAGCTGGATTCGGGCCCTCCTTGACCCCTTCGGGGTCGCGACTCTTTGGGCTGCTGACCCGGGGTGTCGCCGATGCGGCTCAACCCCGGGCTAAAATCCGTGACTCCTTCGGAGTGAAAAAACCAAACGCGCGACACTGCTCGTCTGGCGGGTACAACTGGCAACCCACAAACATTCCCGGAGAGCCAACCTTTCAACGGCGGTTTTTAGGGTCACTCGCCCAGATACGCCGCTTTCACTTGCGGATCGTGGCGCAATTCGGCCGCGGCGCCGGATAAAGTGATCAGGCCGGTTTCGAGGACGTGGCCATGGTGGGAGCACTCCAGGGCCATGTTGGCATTCTGCTCGACCAGTAGCATCGACAGGCCGAGATCGCGGTTGATCTCGACGATCTTGGCGAAGATCTGCCGCACCAAGATCGGGGCAATGCCCAGAGATGGCTCGTCCAACATTAAAAGTCGAGGACGGCTCATCAAGGCACGGGCGATCGCCAGCATCTGCTGCTCACCACCCGACATCGTCCCCGCAAGCTGCTTGCGGCGCTCCGCCAGACGAGGGAAAAGCACGAACGATTTTTCCAGATCTTCGGCGATCCCCTTGCGATCGAAGCGCAGGTAAGCTCCCATCCGGAGGTTTTCATCGACGCTGAGATTGGCGAAAACCATCCGACCTTCCGGTACCTGCACCAGCCCGCGCGCGACAATTTCATGCGTCGGCAAGCCGAGGATCTCGGCGCCATCATAACGGACCGAACCCGTCGCCTTGACCAGGCCCGAGAGCGCCCGCAGCGTCGTCGACTTGCCCGCCCCGTTGGAGCCGACCAGGGTCACGATACTGCCCCGCGGCACCGAAAAACTCAAGCCTTTGACGGCGCTGATCGAACCATAGCTGACTTTGAGATCGCTGATCTGAAGCATGAGGTCATCCTTGAATCTTGACGGCTCAGACCCTAATCCCGAGGGCCGCTCAGGCAAGCTGCCGCGTCCGTCGATGCCCAAGGTTTTCTTGGCAAATTCTGCCGCGACATCGCAAGGCGATGAATTGCGTTAAAATCTCTCTGGATCGAGCTTGAGGCGCTGGGCTAAACATTCCTCCAGTCACAGTCAGCAATTTTTCGACCTGTGCAACTCCAGATCAGGCTTGCGATGCTCGTCGCGAAGCGACGGTGTGAGTGTAGCCGGGGCTTCAACCGGTTTCAACCCAGGACAGGATTGAGAATGAATCAGTGAATCGCCGGAGTCTGGCTGGACCAGAAGGCCGTGCAGTCCCCGGATGAACTCCGCACCCTAGTCCGCGGCCGCCTCGCCGATGCCACCAAGGGCAGCTCCTGGGCGGTGATTCAGGAGCTCCGCACCCTGCTCTGAACCCTCAAGCGATTCCCGTGGCATCGCTTGCTCCGGGGGTCGCGCCTTGTACACGCGCTATGATTAGGGATGGACCAGCCCTTATGTCGCAGGTAAGGCGTCTGGGTTTCACTGAAGGGTAACCTCACGAAAGTTTGGACTCATCCCCCTGCTGTGCTATATTCGGAAGCTCCAAACCCAAAGGCTGATCACATGTCCACCGCTCTGTTCCTCGAAAAATTGGAAAATCTCGGCGGCTCCGCCGGCAACGGCAAGCTGCAGTCGCTGCTGAATCTCGACGATGCCCAGTATGAAGCCGTCAAGGCCGAGCTGATTGCCGAAGGCAAGATCGAGACGGGTCGGGGCCGCGGCGGCTCGGTGAAGTTGCTCGGCTACGAAGCTCAGCCCAGTCTCGCAGGATTTGAGAAACCGGTCAAGGTTCGCAAGGTGCGCGAAGCCAATGTTCGCGACGAAGCCGATGAAGAGGGTGAGGATGAAGACGACATCCACCCCCCTCCCAAGACCAAGCCGGAGCCCAAGAAGGGTGGCTCGGCCTTCGAGCAGGCCTTCCGCAACATCGATGATGTCCTGTGGAAAGACGCCGGCTGCACCAGCGAGCTGGACTACACGGAACAGACTTCGTGGATGCTGTTCCTGAAATACCTCGACGGCCTGGAGCAGGACAAGGCGATGGAAGCAGAGCTGGAAGGCCGGGAATACAGCTTCATCCTCGAGCCGCCCTACCGCTGGGAAGCCTGGGCCGCGCCGAAAGGCGCCGACGGCAAGATCGACCACAACACGGCGCTCAGCGGCGATGACCTGCGGGACTTCGTCAACCAAAAGCTCTTCCCCTACCTGCACGGCTTCAAGGCCAAGGCGACGGGGCCGAACACGCTGGAATACAAGATCGGCGAGATCTTCGGCGAGATCAAGAACCGCATCCAGAGCGGCTACAACCTGCGCGAGATCATCGAGCACATCGACGCCCTGCGCTTCCGCTCGCAGACCGAGAAGCATGAGCTCTCCTACCTCTACGAAGCGAAGATCAAAAACATGGGCAACGCCGGACGAAACGGCGGCGAATATTACACGCCGCGGCCCCTGATCCGCGCCATCATCCAGGTCACCGACCCGAAGATCGGCGAGACGGTCTACGACGGCGCGGTCGGCTCCGCCGGCTTCTTGTGCGAGGCCTTCGACTACCTCCGCGCCAAACCGAACCTGAGCACGGCGGATTTGCGGACCCTGCAAGAGCGGACCTTCTACGGCAAGGAGAAGAAGTCGCTGGCCTATGTCATCGCGATCATGAACATGATCCTGCACGGCATCGAGGCGCCGAACATCATCCATACCAACACCCTGGCCGAGAACCTGAGCGACATCCAGGAGAAGGACCGGGTCGACGTGATCCTCGCCAACCCGCCCTTCGGCGGCAAGGAACGCACCGAGGTGCAGCAGAACTTCCCGATCCGCACCGGCGAAACCGCCTTCCTCTTCCTGCAGCACTTCATCAAGATGCTGCGCCCCGGCGGCCGCGCCGGCGTGGTGATCAAGAACACCTTCCTCTCCAACACCGACAACGCCTCGGTGAGCCTGCGCAAGCTGCTGCTGGAGTCCTGCAATCTGCACACGGTGCTGGACTGCCCCGGCGGCACCTTCCTCGGCGCCGGAGTCAAGACCGTGGTCCTCTTCTTCGAGAAGGGCTCGTCGACCCGCAAAACCTGGTTCTACCAGCTCGATCCCGGACGTAACATGGGCAAAACCAATCCGCTCAACGACGGCGACCTGAAGGAGTTCTTGGAGCTGCAGAAGAGCTTTGCGGACTCCGCCAAAAGCTGGAGCCTTGACATCGGCAGCGTCGACACCAGCACCTGGGACTTGTCGGTGAAAAACCCCGATGGCGGCGAAGAGGTGATCCACCGCAGCCCGCAGGACATCCTTGCGGAAATCGCAAAACTCGATGCGGAAGCCGCAGAAGTCCTGAGCAAGATCCGGGGGCTCCTGTGAAAGCGGGGTGGGAAACAAAAAGGTTGGATCAACTATTTCGCATTGGCTCCAGCAAGCGAGTTCTTCAATCAGAATGGCAAAGCTCAGGAGTTCCATTTTATAGGGGGCGTGAGATAACTCAATTAGCAATAAATGGCCGAGTAAAAAACGATCTTTTTATCACTGAAAAGCATTACAGTGAATTAAAGAACCAGTATGGGGTGCCTTCATCTGGCGACATTATGATCACAGCAATTGGAACAATTGGGAATGCTCATATTGTTAGAGAAGTAGATCGTTTTTACTTTAAGGACGCCAGTGTTCTTTGGATGAAAAAAACTAGTGATGTGAATAGTAAGTATATTGATTCATGGCTTAAATCAGACATGTTTTTTGATCAGCTTGACAGAGGCAATGGTGCCACTGTTGACACTTTGACTATTCAAAAACTTCAGAGCGTAACACTGTGCTTCCCCCCTCTCCCCGAGCAGCAGCGGATTGTCGGAATTTTGGACGAAGCGTTTGCGGCGATCGCGAGTGCCAAGGCCAAGGCGGAGCAGAACCTCAATAACGCCCGGGCGCTGTTTGAAAGCCACCTCAATGAGGTGTTTAGTGACCATTGGAAAGTCAGTAAAATTGTCTCCCTGGCTGACTTGGCGTCGGATATTACTGACGGCGATCATTTGCCCCCGCCGAAATCTCCAACTGGAGTTCCTTTCATCACCATTGGCAATATTGTCAAGGAAACTCACGAGATTGATTTCAGTGATACCTTCATGGTTCCTCAAGCTTATTTTAATGCCCTGAAACCCAACAAAAGGCCTCGCCTTGGTGATGTGCTCTACACTGTGACTGGATCATTTGGCATTCCTGTCATTGTGCGTGATAATGCCAAGTTCTGCTTCCAGCGCCACATTGGGCTCATTCGTCCTAAAATTGACACAAATTCTACATGGCTCTACTACCTCAT
>CAMCSH010000007.1 GCA_945877655.1 Lentisphaera araneosa HTCC2155
GGCGATCCTGCCGGGGGCGGCGTCATGACAACGGGCGCTGATCCGGACCCCGCCCTTGTGGGTGAATTTGATCGCATTGCTGACCAGGTTGCCGAGAACTTGGCGGAGGCGGTGGCGGTCGATAAGGACGGCGCACTCCAACCCCGGCCCGATGTCGACGCTCAGACTCAGGCGTTTGCGCTCGGCGAGGGGCAGGAAGAGCTGCTGGATCTCCTCGAGCAGCGGCGGGATGGCGCTCGGGCTGGGCTTGATCTCGAGACGGCCGGCCTCGATGCGGGAGAGGTCGAGAATGTCGTTGATCAGGGTCAAGAGGGTTTCGCCGCTGTTCTGGACGCTGCTCAGATAGCGTCGCGACTCGGGATCGGGGTTGCGGCGGGCGAGCAGCTCGGTGAAGCCGAGGATGGCGTTCATCGGGGTGCGGATCTCGTGGGACATGTTGGCGAGGAAGATGCTTTTCGCCTGGTTGGCCTGCTCGGCCTCGGCGCGCGACGCCTCGGCGCTGCTTTTCGCTTCGAGCAGACTGCCCTGCAGCTGCTGCAGCTCTTGGTGGCGCTGGCTGATGGCGCGGCGTTGACGGGCGACCTTGCGGTAGGCGTAAATCGCCAAAAGGGTGGTGAAGCCGATGATCAGGAGGGTGATCAGGAGGAGCCGATTGAAGCGGCGCTGCTCCTGCAGCGCATCCGTCTGGCGGCTCATCGACTGCTTCTGCTCATCGATGGTGGCCTGCTGCTCGGCGAGAACGGCCTGGCTGGATTTAATCTGACGTCCGATCTTGTCGATCTCCCGGCTTTTTGCCTCAAGGGCGTCATTCCGGATTTTCAGCGTGCCGGCACTTTCCTCGATGTCGCGGCTGAGTCGGACTTTCTCCGTCGCCAGATCAGCGAGCTTCTGTTCTTGGTCAGCGATGGCCGCCTTCTGGGTGCTGATGGTCGCCTGCGAACGCTGCAGCTCACTGTTCACGAGCTTGAACGAATCCTTTAACTGGCTCATCGTCTGAGTCTGCTGCTTCAGATCGCTGCGGGCGTTTTGCAGGGCGGCGTCGAGGTTGATCGCCTCTTGGGTGCGCTTGGCGATTTCGCCTTCCAGCCGTTTCGCCTCAAGGCTGTAATTGTTTGCCGCCCTCTGGGCGGTGGCGAGATTCTGACGCTGGATCTCCAGCCGTTTCGATTGGTCCGAAAGACGGTTCTCCATCTCCACCAGAGAATTCTTACTCTCCTTGTAGATCTTGGCGACGTCGATCTCGGTGCCGCCGTGCATGATCAACTCGGGCGCCAATTCGAGGCCCTGGTTAAGGATATTGGGCTTGTTGATTTCAAAGCGGATCTTCTTCTCGACCGTGATCAGATTGACCATCGCGAGCTTCTTGTTTTCATAGTCTTCGCTGACCACCAGGACCGGCCGGCCTTCGACCCGGTAGAGCAGATCGCGCAGGAGATCCTTGCTGGCGGCGGGGACAAAGACTAATTCGGCATTGCCGACCTCGTCGACGCGTGCAACGCTGCGGATCTCGATCGGAAGCTGATGCACCTTGGTGGTCTTGGCGAAGCGACTGAGCTTCTCTGTCACCCCTTCATCGCCTTTGCCGAGGACGCAAATCCGCAGCGCACTCCGCTCCGTGGTCTTGGGCCAGCTGATGTTTTCGGCGAAGCGGAGGAGGTAGTTGGATACGATCAGTGCGTGATCGGCGACTGCCGTCCTTGCCGGCGGCGGCTCCTCGGCAGCAACAGGGTTCGCCAGCAGGACTAAAAACAGCAGCTGGAAAAGTCCTTTCATGAATCGAGGTTCTCGAGGATCGAGGCGAGCTCGCGGCAGCTCAATTTCAGGGTGACGAAGTCGAAGCCGTGAATGTCCCGCAGGACCCGGGAAATGGCGGGGGCGCACAGGCCATGGCGAACCTCGGGCGGCACTTGCTCGAGGATCTTGGCGAGGGCGAGAGCCTGGTTGTAGCTGCCGTCGCCGAGGAAGACGCGGATCTGCTGCAAAATGGCGGCGTGGGTGGCCTGGTCGGGAACGGAGGCGCTCCGCGGCTCGTCGCCGTCGACATTAAGGACTGCGGCGACCGGCGCGGCAAAATCGGGGTCAATGGCGGGACGCGTCAGGATTTCGGCGGTGAAGACACTGCCGACGCCGGAAAGGCTGGAGACGCCGAGGCTGCCGCCCATCAGTTCGCAGAGGGTGCGGCTGATCGGCAGGCCGAGGCCGGTGCCGCCGCGATGCCGGGCGCGCTTGTCCTCCGCCTGCTGGAAGGGAGCGAAGATCCGCGTCTGTTCCTCCTCGGAGATGCCGATGCCGCTGTCCTCGACCTGAAGCCGCAGACGGATGCTGCCGTCGGCCTGGTCCGCCGTCGACACCGCCAAGCGGATGCTGCCGGCATCGGTGAACTTCACCGCGTTGCTGAGGAGATTGAGAAGGATCTGGCGCAAGCGGCGCGGGTCGCTGTGGATGGCGTCGCGGTAGCTGGTGGCGAGCTCGAGATGAAGCTGCAGGCGGCGGCGCGAGACGAGGGGACGGAGTTCATGGATGACTTCCTGGATCAGATGGGCCAGCGAGCAGTCCTCTTCGTTCAATTTCATCCGGCCTTCCTCGGCGCTGGCGAGGTCGAGAAGTTCGTTGATCAGCTCGAGCAGGCTTCTGCCGCTGCGCTCGATGTTGTCGAGAGCGCTGCGCGTCGCCAAGTCGGGCTGGCGCTGCTGCAGCATCTCGACCCAGCCGAGGACCGAGTTCATGGGAGTCCGCAGCTCGTGGCTGATGTTGGCGAGAAAACGGCTCTTGCTCCGGCTCGAGGCTTCAGCCCGCAGCTCGGCACTGCGCAGGCGGATGTGGGTCCGGACCCGGCTGCACAGCTCGACGCTGCGGAAGGGCTTGGTGATGAAGTCGACGGCGCCGAGCTGAAAGCCGGACTGAAGTGAACTGTCGTCGTGCATGGCGGTGAGGAAGATCACCGGGATCGCTGCGGTGTCGGGGTTTGCGGCCAATTTTTCGATCACCTGGAAACCGTTCATTTCCGGCATGTCGATGTCGAGCAGAATGAGCTGCGGCCGAAGCTTTACCAGAGCCTGAAGAGCCTGGGCGCCGCTGGTGGCGAAGGCGATGCTGTAACCGTCTTCTTGAAGAAAGCGGGCCGCGACCTGGATGTTGTCCGGAACGTCGTCGACGATCATCACCAAGGGGCGCGAGGTGCTCATAGGCGCCCGGCCGCGACTTGGCGGCAGATTTCCTGCAGCCGCTCCGGCGTGTAGGGCTTGGCGATGAAGGCCTCCATGCCGACCGCCAGGCATTCCTCGCGGGCGGCGCTGCTGTCATCCGCGGTGATGGCGCAGATGAAAGGCTGGCGGCCAGGATGGCGGCGGATCTCGGCGGCGACTTCGCGGCCGTCCATGAAGGGCATGTGCAGGTCCATCAGGATCAGGTCGAAGGGCTCGCTGAGCGCAGTGGAGAGGGCGCTGCGGCCGTCGCTCACCACCCGGGCCTTGATCCCCCAGAGCCGCAGGATGCGGCTGATCAGCATCTGGTTGATCAGGTTGTCCTCGGCGACGAGAACTCGCAGGTCCTGGAGATTGTCGGCGCTGACTGACGGCTGCCTGGCTTTTTTCACTTCGATCCAGGCCGAGAAGGTGGAGCCGACGCCGGGAGTGCTGCTGTAGGTGACGTCGCCGCCCATCAGCTGGCAAAGGCCCCGGACCATGCCCAGTCCCAGACCGGCGCCGCCATGGCGGCGGGTGGTGCTGCCGTCACCTTGGATGTAGGGCTTGAAGATTTCGCTGCCCCGCGTCCCGGAGATGCCGATGCCGCTGTCCTTGACCTCGAAACGCAAGAGGATCTTGCCCGCCTGGCTGTCCCGCCAGTCGTATTTCAGGGTCACTTCTCCTTGCACCGTGAATTTCAGGGCGTTGTCGAGGAGATTGAGCAGGATCTGGCGGATCCGCCCGGGGTCGCCGAGCGCCGGGCCGGGGGCATGGCTGTCGCTGGTGACGCTCAGGACCAGGCCCTTGCTCGCCGCCGCAGGGAGGAGGAAGCTGAACAGCCCCTCGACGATCTTGGGGATGTCGACAGGTTGCGATTCGAGGGTGATGGCGCCCTGCTGGATGTCGGACAGGTCGAGCAGGTTGTTGAGCAGGCTGAGCAGGCCTTCGCCGCTCTGCTGGATGACACCGACGAGGGAGCGGGCGTCGGGGCTGATGTCGATCTTGTTGAGGATGGCGGCGGCGCCGAGAATGCCGTTGAGCGGTGTCCGCAATTCGTGCGACATCATCGCCATGATGTCGCCGCGTTTCTGGTTCATCTCCTGGGCATTGCGGCAAGCCGTCAAAGCCTCGTCGCGGCTCTGCAGGAGCTGCTCGGTGCCGGCGGTGGTGCCGCCGAGGGTGAGCGCCTGGCGGTGCAGCTTGAGGGCCTTGTCGACCCGGCTGATCAGCTCGCGGGTGTTGATCGGCTTGGTCAGATAATCGCTGGCCCCGACCTCGAAGGCGCGGGTGATGTCGTCCGCCCCGGTGCGGGCGGAGAGGAAGATCACCGGGATGTCGCGGCAGTGGTTTTCCGAGTGCAGCACCTGGCAGGTTTCAAAGCCGTCCATCTCGGGCATGCTGATGTCGAGCAGAATCAGATCGGGGCTCTTCTCGCAGGCGATCAGCAAGGCCTCGGAGCCGGACGACGCGACATAGATCTGGAAGCGCCCCGTCTCATTCAAGACCGCAGTGATGATGCGCAGATTCTCCGGCGAGTCGTCGACGACGAGGATGCGGGGAGCTTCGAGATTCATGAGCTTTCTCCTTGGGCGCTGATGTCGTTACCGCGATCAAAGTAAGCCATATCTCATTCTCTGCGCCAGTAGTAACTGCAAGTTCGGAAATCAATTCTCTGGCGTCAGACGGCGTTTTCAGGTTGATCGACCTCGTTCTCGCCAGCGGCAAGGTCTGCCTCGCCGACATCGCCGAACTCAATCCCGATTACGATGTCGACGGTCGCAGCGCCCGCATCGCGGAGAAAGGTGGAGACTGATTACTCCTCCGGTCCCTGCTGGAAGGCGCTCAAGGGATAGCTGTTGCGCTCGATCAAAGGCGGCTGGCCGGGACGGACGGTGACGCTCTGCACGTCGACCATGGTTTCTTCGCCGTCGTGGCTGATGCTCATGGCGCTGACACTGAGGACCTGGTCCTTGCCGGCGCCGCTGCAGCTCAGGCTGGCGAAGCCGCAAGAGGGATTGTCGCCGCCGCTCACCGTCACCGTGGCGGCTTCGTAGCTGTTGGCGCCGGCCTTGACCACGGCCGCTTGCATGCGGCCGTCGGGTCCGAGATCGACGTGGGTTTTGATGCCCATCAGGAAAACACAGGTCGAAAAGTTGAAAGGTTGAAAGGTTGAAAGGCAAGATCAGTGCCGACTTCGGCCTTCTGAGTGTGTCCTTCCATTCTGTCGTCCAGCGACTGTCTGCTCATGCTTTTCATTGTTTTTCGCCTTTCAACTTTTCAACCTTTCAACCCGGTTCCTGTCTTGCCCATCAGCAGCGGCCGCCGCCGGGATAGGCGGCCTGGTATTGCGCCGGGCACTGAGCCCGCCAGCGGAGCAGATGGTCGCACAGGACCAGCGCGGTCATCGCCTCGGCGATGGGCGAGAAACGAGGCAGGAGACAGGGGTCGTGGCGGCCACGAGTGAGGATGCTGGTCTCCTCGCCGGCGCGGTTGACCGTCGCCTGTTCACGCGCCAGCGACGAGGTCGGCTTGACGGCGCAACGGAAGACAATCGGCTCGCCGGAGGTGATGCCGCCGAGCATGCCGCCGTGGTTGTTGGTGGCGGTGTGGGTGGCGCCGTCCTTGCGGATGAAAAGGTCGTTGTTGTCGCTGCCGCGCATCGAGGCGGCGCGGAAGCCGACGCCGTATTCAAAGCCGGTGACGGCGGGGATCGACAGCATCGCCTTGGCGAGGTCGGCTTTGACCTTGTCGAACACCGGTTCGCCGAGGCCGGCAGGAACGCCGCTGGCGCAGATCATCGCGGCGCCGCCGATGCTGTCGGCTTCGGAACGCAATTGCTTGATCAAGGCGGCCATTTTCTCGGCGCTGTCCGGATCGGGGCAACGGGTGGGATGGGCTTCGACTTGTTCGAGCGTCACGGCTTCCGGATCGGGGGCGTCCCAGATGACGCTGCCGACCTGGCTGACCCAGGAGACGACGCGGATGCCGTGGCTGGTCAGGATCTTTTTGGCGAGGCTGCCGCCTGCGACCCGGGCGATTGATTCGCGGACGCTGGAGCGGCCGCCGCCGCGGTAGTCGCGGAAGCCGAATTTGGCGTCGAAAGTGTAGTCGGCGTGGCCCGGACGGTACTTCTCCGAGATGTCGGAATAATCCTTCGAGCGCTGGTCTTCGTTGAGGACGAGGATGGCGATCGGAGTGCCGGTGGTCTTGCCTTCAAAAACGCCGGACAGGATCTGCGCCTTGTCGGCCTCCTGACGCTGCGTCACCAAGGCCGATTGGCCCGGACGGCGGCGGTCGAGATCAGGCTGCACATCGTCCTCGCTGAAAGGGATGCCCGGGGGGACGCCGTCGATGATGACGACATTGCCGACGCCGTGCGATTCGCCAGCGGTGGTGATGCGGAAGGTGTGACCAAAACTGCTGCCGGGCATGGAGAACTCCTGAATTCAATTTTTGCTGTCCCTAATCTGCCCCGCTTGAAGGAAACTGCCATTTGCCCGCTCCGCAAAACTCGTCAAGCCCGGGCAAGCGAAACGGCGGCTCCGAAGAGCCGCCGTCCAGGTCATTCCGACAGGATCAGAAGGCGAAGATTTCGTCGCCGAGGCGCGAGTATTCGACCACTTCGTCGGGGCGGAACCAGATGGCGATTTCCTGCTCGGCTTCGCCGACGGTGCCGGAGGCGTGGATGAGGTTGCGGATGGGCTTGTCATCGGGCTCGCCGGGGGCCGCGTAGGGCTGGTGGGCGTAGTCGCCGCGGATGGTGCCGGGAAGGGCCGAGCAGGGCTCGGTGGCGCCGACCAGAGTGCGGACTTTCTTGACGCAGTTGAGACCGCCGACGACGAAGACGATCACCGGGCCGGAGGTGATGTATTTCTCGACGGTGGGGAAGAAGCTCTTGTTGACGTGGTCGGAGTAGTGCTTGCGAGCCATCTCGACGCTGACTTTCTGGAAGCGCATGGCGTGGATCTTCAGGCCGGCACGCTCGAAACGGGTGAGGATCTCGCCGGTGACCGAGCGCTGGATGCCGTCGGGCTTGATGATGATCAAAGATTTTTCGTAGGCCATGGAGTTTCTCTCTGGGGTTTTGGTGTCTGGGAAAAAAGTCCGAGACATTAAAGGTTATGACGCGGCTGTCAACCGGGAAAATGCAGGAACCGGGTTGAAAGGTTGAAAGGTTGAAAGGTAAGCACATGAAAGCCAACAACAAGCAGAGGAAAAACAAGGGCCTCAGTCTATTCAGATGACTCAGCCATGCGTCCTTGCGGTTTCAGCTCCGCCTTTCAACCTTTCAACCTTTCAACTGGATTTCACTGTCCGCGGGCATCGACGACGCGGCCACCGAAGAACTCGCAAAGCGCTTTGACAAAAGGATTCGCAGCGACGCGCTGGCGCACTTCGTCGCTCGAGTTAAGGACCTGGCGCTCCTGCTGCTCGGCCCGGGCCGAGGTGATGATCAGGGTGATGTCGCGGCCAGTGAGGCGTTTCAGATGCGCCTTGAAGAGCTCGGGATAGGGCGACTCGCGCAGACGGGCAAGCTCGGGCTGCGACGGATCGAGGGCGAGCATCAAGGTGTCCTTGCCGGGCATCAGCGCCGCCATGTTGCCGAGGAACTGGGCGAACTGGGTGAACTCAGGATCCTGGCGGAGAGCTTCGCTGCAGGCCTCCCAAAGTTTATCCTCCGGCGCCGCATCGGCAGCAGGCGCGACGGGGGCCGCGGCCGGACTGCCGGACTCGACGACAAAGCGCTCGGGCCGGCGGACCTCGACCTTCTCGGCCGTGGCACGGGCCTGGCCGCCGGAACGGACCTCGGCTTGATGGCTCTTCGCCACTTGAATCTCTTCCGGCGGGCCGACTAGAACTCCGGCGTTGATCAAATCGGACGCAGTGGTCCAGCTCAGATCGCCGCTGAGGATGTCGATGTCGAGGCCGAAAGCCTGGCCTTGCGGCAGCTCGGCGAAGAGAGGGAATTCGGCCAGCGGCGCGACGCTGTCGCCAGCGCCCTCAGGGAGGTAGAGCAGACGATTGAGGAAGGGGTCGGGAGGAGCGGCTGCCTCAGCCTTGGCCTGCGCCGCCTGGCGATCGCTTTCGGCCTGGCGGACACGGCGTTCGGTATCGACCTCGGCGTCATCGCGGGCTCCGGCAAGGAGGCGGGCGGAGATCTCCGCCAAGCTGGGAGAAGCGGGCTTCGGAGCTGGCGAAATGAGGTTTGCGCTTGTTAGCTGCTGGACGATCGGTCCGATCGAACTGATCCGACTGACCGTGCTTTGCTCTGCGGCGGGCGCAAACGTTGCGGCAGGCGCAGGGACCGGAGTCAGATCAAGTTTTTTTTTTGCTCCGCAGCCGGGTAGGCGGGAGCTTCAGGAAGATCGAGGGCGATGCGCTGCCGTTGCGGCGCGCCGACTTCCGCTTCCAAGACCGGATCGCTTCCGGACTGGCGCAAGCGGGCGAGGCGGCGCAGGACTTCGTCGAGCTGGACCGCCTGGGCGTCGCGCATCACGCGGAGCAGGGTCAGCTCCAGCGTGGCGCGTTTGTTGAGGGCGGATTTGAGCTTGCTTTCGTGATTGAGCAGGCCGTCGGCGAGGCGTTGCACGACACCGGCGTCGGCTTGTCCGGCAAGGCGGCTAATCAGCTCAAATTCACTGCCGTCGACTTCCAGGATGGCGGCGGCATTGCGCGGGCTGCAGGCGACGATGAGGAGCGAGCGGGCGATGCCGACCAGGTCGGAATAGAGCTGGTCGAGATTCTTCGCTTCGCGCGACAAGCGGTCGAGGCGGAAGAGCAGCTCCTGGGCGTCGCTGTTGAGCATCGCGGCGAGGACTTGCAGCAGCTCGGCCTGGCTGGTGAGGCCGAAGACTTCGAGGACATCGGCTTCGCCGATGCTGGCCGAACCGGAGCGGAAGGCAATGAGCTGGTCGAGGATCGACAGAGCGTCGCGCATGCCGCCGTTGGCGGCGCGGGCGACGGCATTGAGCGCGGCGGTTTCGACGACGACCTTCTCGGCCTTGCAGATGTCGCCGAGACGCTCGGAAATGGCTTTCTGGCTGATGCGTTTCAGGTCGAAACGCTGGCAGCGGGAGATGATGGTGGGCAGCACCTTGTGCGCCTCGGTGGTGGCGAAGAGGAACTTGACGTGGGCCGGGGGCTCTTCCAAGGTCTTGAGCAGAGCGTTCCAGGCCTGGGTCGACAGCATGTGGACTTCGTCGATGATGTAGATCTTGAAGCGGCAGCGGGTCGGGGCGTAGACGACGTTGTCGCGGATGCGGCGGATGTCGTCGACCGAGTTGTTCGAAGCGCCGTCGATCTCGATCACGTCCATGCTTGCGCCGGAGCCGATTTCGAGGCAGTTCTGGCAGGCCAGGCAGGGGTTGCCTTCAGCGGTCATGGCTTCGCAGTTGAGAGCCTTGGCGAAGATCCGGGCGGAAGTGGTCTTGCCGATGCCTCGGGTGCCGACGAAGAGGTAGGCGTGCCCGACGCGTCCGGAGCGGATGGCGTTCACCAGAGTGCCGGCGATGTGATCCTGACCCACCAGATCCGTGAAGGTCTGCGGGCGCCATTTGCGGGCGAGAACCTGGTAGTTCGACATCTGGGCATCCATTCGGGCTGAAAAATGAAGAGCCACGACCCAGGTTGACCCCGACACCCGCCATTGAAACTTATGGCTGCTCGGTTCCCCGCCTGACCAGGTTCGCTTCTCAGTCGTTGCCGAGGGCCTGGGTCGTGGTGGAGCGGACAGTAACCGTCTTTGCGCCTGCCGCAAGCAGTACGGCGCACTTTCTCCGAAAGAAAACTCCTGGTCTGTGCAAGTCCAGATCAAGCTTGCGCTGCTCGTTACGACGCGACACGGAATTCCACGGAGCCACGGCCTCCGTGCCGCTTGTGTTGCGCTCGTCGCGAAGCGACGAGCGACTCAGCGCTTGATTTGCAAAGGTCGCAAAATTGCACGCTTGAATGAGCTTGGTGTCTCTTTGTGACGGAACGAATAGGGTGTCATAATATTAAAAAAAACTTGCTTTCCACTTCCTCTGCTGCGTAGATTGTTTCGAACCAAATGAACTAGGGACTTAGCCAGGAGTATGAGGGAAATCGCAGCTGGAGCTGTAACCAATCACAAAGATTTGACGTAAAGAATCGGTCCAAAGGTAGTAACCATACGGCCATCTTCGCACGGTCACTGGATCGATCAATCTCATAAAAACTGGCCTCCCAAAAAAAATTTCGCAACAACACAAAGAGAGAATGAAAAATGGAACCTAAGAAACCGATAAAACTTGCTCGTCCTTCAGTCACTCCAGTCCGACGCCGGAAAGCGCCGCAGCCGTCATCATCCTCAATGGTCCCTGTGATCATCATGTCGGTGATCTTCCTAAGCATTCTCGGCGCGGTTGTGATCAAAAACACGCGGCCGCAGAACCCGGCTCCGAATGCGAATGAGATCGCTCTTGCAGCGCCTCCCGCACCAGTCGCATTGCCGGACGCGCCGAAAAAACCGCTGGCCTCTCAGATCCGGAAGCAGCGGGAATCTACGGCTGAACATGAATCTCAGCCCTTGCCGTCCCCAGCACCCCTTGTGGTCGCCGCAGCTGAGACTCCGAAAGTCGAAGCTGAAATTCCGAAAATTGATGCGGAGAAAATGTTTTTCGAGTACCGCCAGGAAGAGCTGGTGAAGCTGCCTCGTCCCGTTCTCGGCCAAGAGGTCGATGTCTTCTACAGCAATGGCGATGTCATGCGTCAAACTCCAGTGGCGGTGGATGATGACCGCGGCGTGGTTAAGATAAAAATGGCGTATGGCTCCGCCGAGGTTCACTACAGCAGCTTCACCCGTCCCTGTGCGGAAGGCTACATCCCTCGCCTCAAGGCGGAACGCATAGCCCAGAAACGAGTTTCGGAAAATCTCGCTACCTTCATTGAGTCGACAAAAGCCGCTCGCAAGAGTTCGTCTTCAGCTACTGTCAGAAACAAAAACTCGAGTGATCCCGCCGTTTACTTCCTACCGATTCCTGACACCACTTCGGAAGACCTGCTCCATGCCGAAGGAGAAATGCAGGCCTATCTGCGCGCCCAAGCTCTTCGGAGCGGCCAAAGCTTCAGCATCATCCACAGCAGTCTCGAAGACGATGCCGCGATTGTGTATTTAGAAGTCGGCGCGGCCTTCGGCAGACACAATGCCGGCACCCGCTATCAGATGGCCGAAGGTCTGCGGCAGTTCTGGGGCTTGCGCTGCATGGGCAACGGCATCACCAGCGATGTCAATGCCTACCTCGTCCTCGTCGCCAACGGAAAAATCATCGGCGGCTCGAAAGTCAAGCAAGCGACCTCGATCTGGGTGCGCTGAGGCTCAACAGCGAAAAACTCGAGGGCGGCGCTTCTTCGGAGGCGCCGCTCTCTTTGACACCGTTTTTCCAATTGCCAAGCTGCCTGACGGGTGCACGGTTTTTTACTGCCATTCGGCTTGCGAGCACCGCGAGGCGGAGTCGCTTTTAACTCATGGATTGCGGGAGTTCTGAATTTATGAGCCAAAATGCCAAGCCTAGCCCGGTCACTTCTAAGCCGACTCAATCTGGGCTCCCCCTGTTCCTCGGTCCAAACCTCGGATACCTCTGCAAGAAGCCTTGAAGCACACCAACGAACGCTTCGGCAAGTGCCTGCGCAAGCTAGGTGGGTGACGTCCGATGGATCCGTATTTCCTCATCTGTCGAAGAAGTCTTGGCGATTCATCAAGATCAGATTGATCGTTACGGAGGAGAAGCCGCAGTGCGGGATGTCGGGGGGCAGACCTCCGAATTCTCCTCAGATAAGACTTTGCCTTCATCCTTCTGAAATTTGTCCTTGGCTCGAAGCTTGTTTGGGATTCCTGTATGAACACAAACCCAATCCAAACCCAGGAGAACCCCATGTTCCTCGGCATCGACTCCTCGACCCAGAGCCTCACCGCCTTGATCCTCCACGCCGACGGCCAGCCCGGGCCGCGCGTCAACATCAACTTCGGCCGCGATCTGCCGCATTACGCCTGCCCGCAGGGCTTCATCGCGGACATGCCGGCGGGACAGGTCCATTCGCCGCCGCTGATGTGGCTCGAAGCCCTCGAATTGGCCTTGACCCAACTGGGCCAGCAAGGCCTCGATTTGAGCCGTATCCGGGCCATCGGCGGCGACGGCCAGCAGCATGGCAGTGTCTACCTGAATTCCCGCTTCCTGCCGGTTCTGGCCGGCCTCGACGCCAAGCGGTCCCTGGTCGAACAACTCGCGCCCTGTCTGAGCCGCTCGACGAGCCCGATCTGGATGGACAACTCCACCGCCACTGAATGTGCGGAAATCGCCAAAGCCCTCGGCGGTGATGCCGAAGTCTGCCGCCGCTCCGGCTCAATCACCACGCCGCGCTTCACCGGGCCGCAGATTCGCGCCTTCAGCAAACGCGATCCGGGCGCTTGGGGCGCGACAACGCATGTCCACCTGGTGAGCTCCTTCCTCGCCTCGATTCTGGCAGGACGCGAAGCGCCGATCGACTTCGGCGACGGCGCCGGGATGAATTTGATGAACCTCGAGTCCGGCCAATGGGATGCGCAGCTCGTTGCGGCCACCGCCCCCAGCCTCGCGGCCAAGCTGCCACGCTTGGCTTCGGCGGCCCAATCCTTTGCCCGGATCGCGCCCTATTTCGTCGCCAAATTCGGCTTCGATCCCTTGTGCCGCATCCTTCCCTTCACCGGTGACAACCCGGCTTCGCTGGTCGGCATGGCGGCCGGTCGTCCCGGTTCTGTCGTCGTCAGCCTCGGCACTTCCGACACCCTCTTCGCCGCCATGCCGCAACCGCGCACCGATCCGGCTGGCTGCGGCCACGTCTTCGGCAATCCCCTCGGCGGCTTCATGACTCTGGCCTGCGTCCGCAACGGCTCACTCGCCCGCGAAGCCTTCCGCGATCAGCTCGGGGCGACCTGGGAAGACTTCGAAAAAGCGGCCTTTGTCGCTCTGCCCGCCGATGCGATCACCGAGCCTTTCCTCTTCGACGAAATCACGCCGCGCCGCGCCGCCGGACTGGTCGAATCGCGTCCCGATTTGAGCTCGCCGCAGCGCATCCGCGCCTTCCTTGAGGGCCAGGCCCGCAATCTCCGGGCGCAGCTCGATTGGATGTGCTTGAAACCCGAGCTTCTGCTGCTCACCGGCGGGGCGTCGAAGAACGACGGCATCAGCGCCGTCTTCTCCCAGGTCTTCGGCTGCCCGGTGCAGCGTTTCGAGCTCAGCGATTCCGCCGCCCTCGGCGCGGCGAAGCTGGCGCAGCAGTCGAGCTGAAACTCAATCTTTTTCGACCTGTATCACGTGACTCCTGGGATTTTCCTCTGATCATACGGCGGGATGCAATTCTGAAGGCTCTGAATCACCCTAAACCGAAAAACCTCCTCACTCCGCCGGCAGGCGGCGCAGCTCCCATTCATCAGGGATTTCGTCGCTGAAGCAGGCATGCAAGAGGCCGAGGCATTCGCTGCGGATGGCAGCGGCGTCGCGACCGAAAACAGCGCGGCTGTCGTCGAGGCTTTCCAGGCCGAGGCTGAGGTAGCCGGGGCGCAGGTTGTCGGGACAAGTGGCGAGGCGGCTCGAGAGAGAGCGGGCGGCGGCAATGGCTTCGCGTTCCAAAGCCGGCAGGAGGAGCAGGGGCATCCAGGCGCCGCCTTGCTGTTCGGCGAGGCGGGAGAGGCGGAGCTCGATCCGGACCGAGCGGAAGATCATTCCGGCGGCGCTGAGGCGAAGCACCTCGGGGTTCCATTCGCCACGGCAGTCGTGCAATTCCAAAGCCTGGGCGAGGCTGAGGTCAGCGAGAGAGCTGCGTCCGGGCACCGGAAGCGGCAGGGAACGGGCCCGTTCGGCAGCGAGACGGGCAAGAGGCGGGAGCAAGTCGGCCGGGGCGTTCTCTTCGCTCAGATTGAGCAGCTTCAGCCATTGGCGCAGCAGCAGGCCGGTGGCTTCGGATTCGGCCGGGGCGCTGTTCAGCACCAGAGCCTGATCAAAAGGCGACAAGCGCAAGGCCGGCTGCGCCAGGCGTCCGGCGACGTCGCCAAGGCCGTTGTCCTCGAGGATGCCGAGAAGGAGTGAACGCTGCGAGGCGTCGTCGCGTCCCGACAAGAGACCGGCGGCGGTGGCGTGTTCGACCGCGACGAGGATGTCTTCGGCGGCGAAGTCATCGGGGTGGCCAGCAGCGCGGAAGGCGGCGCGGAGCTCGACCGCGAGGGCTTCGCCGAGACCGGGACGCGGCGCCGGACGGCGGCGTGGAGGTGCCCAGATCATGAAGGTTTCTCGAGGTCGCGGATCGCGGTGACGAATTCGCCGGCGTCGCGGAAGTCGCGATACACCGAAGCGAAGCGGACGAAGGCGACCGGGTCGAGTTCGCGCAGCTTTTCCATCGCCAGTTCGCCGACGACGCGGGCCGGCACATCGCGCTCGAAGCGGCGTTCCAGTTCGCGGCGGATGGCAGACACCGCTTCGTCGATCTGCTCGTCGCTGACTGGGCGTTTGCGGCAGGCGAGGCTGAGGCCGAGGCGCAACTTGGCGGCGGAGAAATCCTGGCGGCTGCCGTTGGACTTGACCACCATCAGCTCGGCCCGGATGACCTCCTCCTGAGTGGTGAAGCGGACACCGCAGCCGAGGCATTCGCGGCGGCGGCGGACCAGGTCCTTGTCCTTCGAAAAGCGGGTTTCGAGGACCTTGTCATCAATGCAGCCACATTCAGGACAGCGCATGATCGGCCTCGGACTGGAAGAGATCGGGGATGCTGAAACCGGCGCCATCCGGACCGTCGACGCGGCGCAGCGGCCAGCGGCTGGCGCAGACGTCGCAGACCAGGCAAGATTCCTCTGCCCGCAACGGCGGCCGCGCAGCGCAACGCGGGCAGGCGAGAAGCTGCAGGAAATCGGCGGCGAGTGGCGGTGGTGAGGTCTTCATGGCATCCCTGAATTTGACGGCATCAAGCTAACCTCAAGAACGGCGTTCACAATGGCGCCGCGAGAGCATGTTGCTGCGCGGACTGCCGCTCTCATTCTCTTTCGTGACCTTCATGTCTTCGTGGTGAATCCCAGCATCTTCACCTCTCCGGCAAGAAGAACGGCTCAGCGGCGCTAATGTGCGGGCGAATCAGCCGGAGCCATGAGCTTATGGATGTTAAAAACTTGATCGAGTCGCTGCGGCGTCCGGCCTCGCGGGCCGCGGCGCGGCGTCAGCTAGAATCGCATGAAGATGGTACCGCCGTCGCCGAGGCCTTGGGGCTTCTGCTCGCCGACGAGACCTCCGGCGACAACGCCGTCTGGGCCGCGGCGCAGATCGCCACCAGCCGCGGCCTGACCCAGCTCATCCCGCTTCTCGCGCCGCAGATCGAGCGCCGCACCGGTTTGCGGATGGAACTGGTCGCCGCGCTCGAAGCGCTCAGCGGCTGCCAATATGGCGCCGAAGCGGACTGGCCGGCCCTGCTCGCCTCGCCTCCCGCCAGCTGCCGCCTCGCCAGCCTGCTCGCCGTCTCTCCCGGCTGCGCCGAAGTTCAGATCGAGGCACTCCGCCTCTTGGCCGTCGTCAAGCTCCCCGGCGAGCGGACCCAGTTGGTCGAAGTGATCGAGACCGAAAGCGGCGGCCTGCGGATCGAATCGTCCTGCGGCCCCGGCCGGCACGACGCCGTCGAAATCGAAAGATTGAGCCAGCAAATCCCCTTCGCCGAACTCTGGATCGACCCCGTCGGCCAGGTTCACATGATGGCCGAAATCGACAGCAACACCGATGACGCCGCCGCCGCCGAACTGGTCCGCCGCGTCGCCGCCATCTCTGACACTCTTGAATTGCAACTGACCGGAAAGGATGAACTTTGAACATGTCCAGCAAAACCCCCGAACTCCTGCACGCCGTCACCGTCCACACCTCGTCGGACACCGGCTACGTCCTCGAAGAACTCTTCCCCTCAGTCGAGCTTTTCACCTCGTCGTATTTCGACCGGGATGACAACATCGCCCGCCTCAGCATCTACTTCGAGAATCTCGAAGAGGCCCGCGCCACCCAAGCCCTGATCCTCGAGCATCTCGAGCAATGGAAAGAAGACTTCGAACTCGGCCCCTGCGAAGTGGTGCTTGAGGAAGTCAAGAAGCAGGACTGGTCGGAATCGTGGAAGGCCTTCTTCCAGGTCAGCAAGGTCTCCGATCGTCTGGTGATCAAGCCCTCGTGGGAAAAATACGAAGCCAAGCCCGGCGAAGTGATCATCGAGATCGACCCCGGCATGAGCTTTGGCACCGGCAACCACGGCACCACCAAGGCCTGCCTGCAGTTCATCGACAGCGGCCGCACCGACGCGCCGCAATCCTTCCTCGACATCGGCACCGGCTCCGGCATCCTCTCCATCGCCGCCGCCAAGCTCGGCTGCTCGCCGGTCGACGCCTTCGACTACGACGAAGACTCGGTCCGCTGCGCCAAGGAAAATCTCGAGCTCGCCAAGGTCGACCAAGTGGTCAACGCCTTCCACCAGGACCTCGCCGTCTACCAGGCGCCGCACACCTATGACCTCGTCGTCGCCAACATCCTCGCCACCGTGCTGATCGAGTTCGCTGACATCATCGTCACCACCGTCACCCGCGCCCCGGCCAGCCGCCTCATCGTCTCGGGCATTCTGACCGATCAGTACCCCGCCGTCCTGAAGGCCTTCGAAGCCCGCGGCTTCGTCGAAGTCGAGCAGCGCACCATCGCCGAATGGACCTCGGGCATCCTCAAGTTCGCGTAAAGGCTGAAAGCCATCGCGAGCCCTTCATTTTAAGCTCAAGTTTGTAGTCCAGGCTTCAACCGGTGTGTTCTGTTCCGCCGGCCGAAGCTGGGACTACAAACCATGAAATCGCGACTCGCGAGACCACAGAACAGGAGGAATGCATGGAAAACTTCTTTATCACCTATTTCGCCTTGGTTCTTGTGGTGATCTGCGGCTTTCTTTGGCGGCTCTTGCGCAAGGCGCAACGGAATGCCTACATCCGTAGCTTCTCTCTGCCACCGGGATTGTATGAGAAGCTGATCTTGCGGCACCCGCATTTGACCCTGAAAGACTGCCAGCTGGTCGGCAAGGGCCTGCGGCAATTCTTTCTAGCTTATCACAACGGCGGCTATCGCCCGGTGTCGATGCCGTCGCAAGTGGCCGATGATCTCTGGCACGACTTCATCCTTTACACCCGGCACTATCAGCTTTTCTGCGACCAGGCTTTTGGCCGTTTTCTGCATCACAGCCCGGCCGCTGTCCTCAGCTCGAAGAAGGACACCAACGAAGGCTTGCGGCGTTGCTGGGTCCAGGTCTGCAAAGAAGAACTCATCGATCCGCGCCAGCCCAGTCGCCTGCCGCTGCTGTTTGCCCTCGACAGCAAATTAGAAATCGCCAATGGCTTTTATTACGCCGCTGATTGCAGCGGCTTGCAGTGCAAGGATAAGGATGGCACAGTCGACAGTGGCGCGGCAGTCTACTCCGGCAGCGACTTCTCGAGCAGCAGCTACGACGGCGGTACCTCCGGCTTCGATTGCGGCAGCGGCAGTGATGGCGGCAGTGGCGGGGATAGCGGTGGCGGCTGCAGTGGTGGCTGCGGTGGTGGCGGCGATTGACCGACATCGATTTTTTAATGCGCGGTGGCCCGCGCATAGCTCATATCACATGTCGCGGATCTGCGCCACCGCCCAGGAACCGGCGCTGGATTCGCTCAATTCGAGTCGCCCGATGGCAGTCGTTAGTTGTCGCTGTTGCAGCTAATCCTTTCAACTGCGGTTTTAAGTTGAAACTTGAAAGTGTCCTCCCGCCACAACTGGGAAGGAACGCCCCGGTGTATGCAACTTCCCCATCCGGACTTGAATTCACCCTGCCATTGTCTATTCTGAAACAGTCGCCTCAAATCCATTGATACCCTACCAGGACCCACGCCATGCGCATCATTTTCTGCCACCTGCTCCTCACTCTGCTGGCCTGCACCGCAGTTGCGGACTCCGCACCGGCCAAGAGCACAACCGACCGACCACCCAATATCGTCTTCATCCTGGCGGATGATCTGGGCGTCTACGACCTGCATTGTTACGGGCGGGCGGATCATCACACACCCAATCTCGACCGGCTCGCCGCCCAGGGCAAGCGTTTCACCACCGCCTTTTGCGCCCAACCAATCTGCTCCCCCTCCCGGGCCGCCATCCTCACCGGCAAAACACCCGCACGCCTGCACCTGACGACCTACCTGCCCGGTCGCCAGGACCTGCCCTCGCAGTTGGTCCTGCACCCTGTCATCGAAAAACAGGTGCCCCTCACCGAAAAAATGTGGCCCCACTATTTCAAAGCCGCCGGCTACGCCAGCATCGCCATCGGCAAATGGCATGTCGGTGGCAAGGGGTTCGGCCCCCTCGACTTCGGTTTTGACGCCGAACACCCAGGCAAAGCCAACACCCCGCCTTCCGCCAGCGAAGGCGGCAAAGGTGAATTTGAACTCACCGCCGCCGCCGAAACCTTTATGGAAGCCAACAAAGAACGCCCCTTCGTGGTCTACCTCGCCCACAACACCCCCCATATCCATTACTCCGCCTCCCCCGAACGCATCGCCGCCAACGCCCAGGCCTTTGAGCCCGTCTACGCCGCCGTCATCGAATCCCTCGACGCCAGCGTCGGCCGCCTGCTGACCAAAATCGACACCCTGGGCATCGCCGACCGCACCATCGTCATCTTCACCTCCGACAATGGCGGTTTGCATGTGCCGGAGGGCGATCACCAGCGCGTCACCCACAACGGCCCCTTCCGCGCCGGCAAAGGCTATGGCTACGAAGGGGGCTTGCGGATTCCGCTGATCGTCCGTTGGCCGAACCATGTCCCCGCCGGTGTCGTCACCGACACCGCCATGGTCAACACTGACTGGTTGCCCACCCTGCTGGAACTGACCGGCCAACCCGCCCCCACCGGCCTCGACGGCACCAGCATTGCCGGGTTGCTCACCGCCGGTCAGGCCACCACCGAACGCAGCTTCTACTGGCACTTCCCACACTATACCAACCAGGGCGGCCGCCCGTGCGGCGTCATCCGCACCGGCCAATGGAAACTCATCGAGTACTTCGACGATCAATCCGTCGAACTCTACGACCTCGCCGCCGATACCGGCGAAACCACCAACCTCGCCGCCGCCAACCCCGAACGCGTCGGCAAAATGCGCGCCGAACTGGCCGCCTGGCGCACCCGCAACAACGCCCAGTCCAACTCCCCGAACCCAGGTTGCAACCCCCAGGCTTTCCGCTCCCTCTATGTCGATTTCGACCCCAGCCGCTTCGCCCCAACCACTGCCAGGCCAGATCAATGGCAGGCCGTCCAGGCTTGGCGCAAAGGCATGGACGCCCCCGACAAAGGTCGCTGAACGCATTGCGCTCCAGACCGTCCCGGCCTGGAGCGCAACGTATAGTCAATTCTTTTTGACGATCCAGATATTGCGATAGCGAACCGGATTGCCGTGTTCCTGCAGATAAATGGGGCCACCTTCGGGACCATCGGGCCGAGGGGAGGCAGCCGTCGCGTTCGGCAATTCCTGATTTTCGTGAACCAGGACGCCATTGAGCCAATTCGCTCACTTCTCCCGCGCTAGCGAGCGCCAAGCAATGTCGCGGCGGCAGAAGGCGCCTTGCCAGGAGATCTTGTCGACGCCGCGGTAGGCGATGTCGAGAGCTTGACGGACCGTGGGGGCAGAGGCAGTGACGCCGAGGACGCGGCCGCCGGTGTTGACGATCTGGCCATCCTTGAGGGCGGTGCCGGCGTGGAAGACCTTGGCGCCGGTGGCGGCAGCGGCTTCGAGGCCGGAGATCGGGAAGCCTTTGGCGTAGTCGCCGGGGTAGCCGCCAGAAGCAAGAACGACGCAGACCGCGGGCTCGTCGGAGAAGACCGGCTTGGCGTCTTTCAACTTGCCAGTGGCGGTCTTCAGCAAGGCGTCGGCCATGCCCGACTTCCAGCGCATCATCAGCGACTGGGTCTCGGGGTCGCCGAAGCGGACGTTGAACTCGAGCAAGCGGACGCCTTTCGAACCAATCATCAGGCCGATGAAGATGACGCCGCGGAACTCGAGGCCGTCAGCCTTGAGGCCGGCGAGGAAGCGGCTCAGCACTTCGCGTTCACAGATAGCATCGACTGCGGCGTCGCAGACCGGGGCGGGCGAATAGGTGCCCATGCCACCGGTGTTGGGGCCGGTGTCGCCGTCGCCGACGCGCTTGTGGTCCTGCGCGGTGGCGAGGTGGAGGATGGTTTCGCCGTCGCAGAGAGCGAAGAGCGAGGCTTCTTCGCCGTCGAGGAATTCTTCGATCAGGACGCGGTGTCCGGCGGCGCCGAAGGCTCCGGCGAAGCAGTCCTTAACCGCGGCGACCGCTTCGTCCTCGGTCATGGCGACGGTGACGCCTTTGCCGGCGGCGAGGCCGTCGGCCTTGACCACGATGGGAGCGCCGTTCTTGGCGATGAAGGCGAGGGCGGAGGCTTCGTCATCGAAGGTGCCGGAGGCGGCGGTGGGGATGCCATGGCGGACCATGAAGTCCTTGGCGAAGGCTTTCGAACCTTCGAGCTGGGCCCCCTTGGCGCCGGGACCGAAGACCGGGAAGCCGGCGGCGCGGAGGTCGTCGCCAAGACCGGCGCAGAGCGGGATTTCGGGACCGATGACAACCAGATCGATCTTCTCGGCGCGGGCGAAGGCGACGGTGGCTTCATGGGTTTTCAGTTCGAGACAGGAAATGCCGTCGGCAGCGATGCCGGGGTTGCCAGGGGCGGCGAAGACGGCGCTGACCTGCGGGTCGTTCTTGAGGCGCCAGGAGAGGGCATGTTCGCGGCCGCCGCCGCCGATGACGAGAACTTTCATGATAGAGAATCCTTGTGGGGTTTGTTGCCCCGCAAGGTAAGCGCCCGGACGCTCGGGGCAAGTTCGGTGACGGAAGATTGTCTCCCTCCGCCCTCCCCCTTCGCGCAGTTCTCTCGTCATCACACCTTGGCAGAGCTACGAACGCCGCTACATTGCGGGGTTTTGTGAAAAATAGATGAACAGGAGCAGCTCACATGTCCGTAACCGTACTCATCGGCGCCCAGTGGGGCGACGAAGGCAAAGGCAAGATCATCGACGTACTCGCCCCCGAGGCTGACGTCGTCGCCCGCTATCAAGGCGGCAACAACGCCGGCCACACCGTCATCGTTGAAGGCAAGAAGGTGGTTCTGCACCTGATCCCCTCTGGCGTCCACTCGCAAAAGACCCTCAACGTCATCGGCAACGGCGTCGTCATGAATCCGGTCGGCCTGTGCACCGAGATCGACAAGCTCGCCTCCCAGGACATCGAGATCATCAGCCGCCTCGAGATCAGCTCGCGCTGCCACCTCGTCTTCTCCTATCACCAGGCCCTTGACGCCGCCTTCGAAGCCGCTCGCGGCGCCGACGCCGTCGGCACCACCAAGAAAGGCATCGGCCCGACTTACGCCGACAAGGTCGCCCGTTGCGGTCTCCGCGGCGCCGATCTCTGCCACCCCGCCCGTCTCGAAGCCAAGTTCCGCACCAACTGCGGCAAGGCCAACACCGTGCTCGCCAGCCTCGGCGCCCCCCTTCTTGATGTCGATGCCGAATGGGGCGCCACCAAGACCGCCTGCACCCGTCTCGCCCCCCTGGTTACCGACACCGTCCTGACCCTCAACCGCGCCATCAAGGCCGGCAAGAACATCATGCTCGAAGGCGCCCAAGGTGTCTGGCTCGACATCGACTACGGCACCTACCCCTACGTCACCTCGTCGAACACCGGCGTCGGCGGCGCCGTCACCGGCACCGGCATTGCGCCCCAGCACATCAAGACCGTCATCGGTGTCGCCAAGGCCTACACCACCCGCGTCGGCGGCGGCCCCTTCCCCACCGAGCTGTGCTGCGACATGGGCGAAAAGATCCGCAAGATCGGCAATGAATTCGGCTCGACCACCGGCCGTCCCCGCCGCACCGGCTGGTTCGATGCCGTCGCCACCTCTTACGCCGTCATGCTTAACGGCATCACTGAGCTGGTTGTCACCAAGATGGACGTCCTCGACGGCCTCGACGAAGTGAAAATCTGCACCGCGTATGAACTCGACGGCAATCGCGTCGACTACATGCCCGCCGATGCCGAAGACCTCGCCCGCGTCAAGCCGGTGTACGAATCGATGCCCGGCTGGAAGAACCCGACCAAAGGCGCCCGCTCCTTCGGCGAACTTCCTCTCGAAGCCCGCAACTACCTCAACCGCGTCGCCGAGCTTTGCGGCGCCCCGGTCAAAACCGTCTCGGTCGGCCCGGATCGCGCTGAAACCTTCCGCGTCTGATTCCTGAATGAGCTCGCAGCCCCAACCGATCCCGCAGCACGTCGCCATCATCATGGATGGCAACGGCCGCTGGGCCAAGGCACGGGGCGAAGAGCGGCTGTTTGGCCACGCCGCCGGCGTCGCCTCGGTCATCCGCAGCGTCGAAGCCGCCCTCGCTCACGGGGTGCAGGTTTTGACGCTGTATTCATTTTCCACCGAGAACTGGAAGCGCCCGGACAGCGAAGTCAACGGCTTGATGAGACTCTTCGTCGAGGTCATCCGCGGCCACATTGATCTCTTCCGCCGGCAAGGCGTCCGCCTGCGTTTCATCGGCCGCCGCGACCGTTTGCCGGCCGCCTTGGTCGAGACGATGGACTGGATCCTGGCGGAGACCGCAAGTTTCGACCGCCTCACCCTGGTGATCGCCCTCGACTACGGCGGTCGTGATGAGCTGCTTCGCGCCGCCCGCAAACTGGCCGAAGAGGTCCAGTCTGGCCATCTCGAAAGCGGCGCCATCGACGAAGCGCTGATGAGCTCCACTCTCGACACCGCCGGCCTGCCCGATCCCGAGCTGATGATCCGCAGCTCCGGCGAGCTTCGCACTTCCAATTTCCTGCCTTGGCAACTTGCCTACGCTGAAATCGTCGTCACCCCCACCCTTTGGCCCGACTTCGGCGAAGCGGATTTCCGCGCCGCCCTCAATGAGTTCGGTCGCCGTCAACGCCGCTTCGGAGGCCTTTGAGATGCTGAAACACCGCCTGATTTCCGCCGCCATCCTGCTCAGCCTTCTGAGCGGCTCCCTGCTTTTGAAAGACCTGCCCGGCCAGCTCCTCTTCCTCGCCTTCGCCACCCTCCTGGTGGTCAAGGGATCCCGAGAGTTCCTCAACATGTCGTCGCTGATCTACTCCAAAGGCTACACCTGGATCGCCGGACTCTGCGCCATCCTGCCGGTCTACGGGGCCTTCTTCGAGAATTTTTACGGCCGCAAAAACCTCTCCTTCGCCGGCTTTGCCGCCACCATCAGCTTCCTCCTCATCGGCGGCTTTTCCAAGGTCCTGCGTGAACCCGATCTCAAGAACGGCCTGATGAAGATGACCGCCACCTTGGCCTGCTTCACCTATCTGGTCATCCCCACCTGGTTCCTCGCCATGGTCTATTTCGGCTGCGGTCTCAACATCAGCGGCGACGAACGCAAACTCACCTTTTTCATCATCGCCGTGACCAAGGCCTCGGACGTCGGCGCCTATTTCGTCGGCATGACATCGAACAAGCTTCTCCCCGGCGGCAACCACAAGATCGCACCCCGCCTCAGCCCCGGCAAATCTTGGGAAGGCTTCTTCGGCGGCATCGCCTTCAGCATCGGCGTCGCCTTCCTCTTCCTCCAACTCAGCGAAGGCAGACTCGGCAGCTGCATCCTCGAATTCCACAACGGCGTCGGCCGTGGCCTGAATGCCTGGGACTGCATCATCGTCGGCAGCGTCTGCGCCATCCTCGGCTTCATCGGCGATGTCAGCGAATCGGTGATGAAACGGGTCTCCGGCCTGAAAGATTCCGGCAGCATCCTGCCGGGCATGGGCGGCGTCCTCGACGTCCTCGACTCGCTCATCCTCGTGTCGCCGCTTTTCTACGCCTACCTCTGGTTCAGGCTGCCGATCGTGAGCTGACGCCGCCGATATTTTTCCGCCACAATGTTCGGGCGCTTGAAAAATCCCCGGACGCTTCCATTTTGTGCGCCGTCATATCATCAGAAATCAACCCTAGAGGAGTTCCTAACATGTCCGACATCCGCGCCAAAGTCATCCAAATCGTTGTTGATAAACTCAATGTGACCAAAGAGCAATGCAAAGACGAAGCCAAGTTCATCGAAGACCTCGGCGCCGACTCGCTCGACACCGTCGAACTGGTCATGAAACTCGAAGAAGATTTCGGCCTCACCATTCCCGACGAAGATCAGACCAAGCTCACCTCCGTTGGTGAAGCCGTGAAATACATCGAGTCGAAAAAGTAATCTATTCTAGGCGGCCACGGTTTCCATGCAACTGAAACGCATCGTCATCACCGGTACTGGTGTTCTTACCTCGATTGGTAACAACACCCAGGACTTCTGGAATGCCCTCTTGGCCGGCCGTAGCGGCATCGGCCCGATCACCCAGTTCAACACTGAAGGTCATCGGGTCAATTTCGCCGGCGAAGTCAAGGGGTTTGTCCCGACTGACTTCCTCGATCCCAAGGAAGCTCAGAAGATTGACCGATTTGTCCAACTGGCCATCGCCGCATCGGATGAAGCCGTCGCTCAAGCCGGCTTGAAAAACAGCGGCATCCCGGCTGCCCGCATCGGCGTCAACGTCGGTTCCGGCATCGGTGGCCTCAAAACCATCGAAGCCGAACACGAAGCCTACCTCAAAGGCGGCGCTCGCCGCATCGGCCCGTTGATGATCCCGAAAATGATCGTCGACATGGCCGCCGGCCACATCTCCATCCGTCACGGCTTCAAAGGCCCGAACTTCGCCGTCGTCTCGGCCTGCGCCACCGCAGCCCACTCGATCGGTGAGGCCTTCTGGATCCTGCAACGAGGCGACGCCGATGTGATGATCTGCGGCGGCACCGAAGCCGCGATCACGCCCCTCGGCATCGGCGGCTTCGCCGCCATGCGCGCCCTGTCCACCCGAGTCGATGATCCCACCACCGCTTCCCGCCCCTTCGACAAAGACCGCGACGGTTTCGTCATGGGTGAAGGCGCTGGCATCATCGTCCTCGAGACCTATGAATCGGCCCAGGCCCGCGGCGTTGAAATCATCGCCGAATTCATCGGCTACGGCGCCACCGCCGACGCCAACCACATCACCGCCCCGGCCGAAGACGGCTCCGGCGCCGCCGCCGCGATCCACATGGCCCTCGGCCATGCCAAAATCGCGCCGGAAAGCGTCGGCTACATCAACGCCCACGGCACCTCGACCCCCTTCAACGACAAGTTCGAAACCGTCGCCATCAAAAGCGTCTTCGGCGATCACGCCCGCAAGATGGCGATCTCCTCGACCAAGTCGATGACCGGTCACACCCTCGGCGCCGCCGGTGGCCTCGAAACCATCGTCTGCGCCCTCGCCTGCAAGCACGACATCGTGCCGCCGACGATCAACTACACCACTCCCGACCCGGACTGCGATTTGGACTACGTTCCAAACGTCGCCCGCAAGGTGACCGTGGATGTCGCCTTGAACATCAACCTCGGCTTTGGCGGCCATAACGCCGTCGGCCTCGTCAGGAAGTTCAAATGAAAAAAATCCTCTTCGTCGGCGTCATCGCCGCCCTCTTCGCCTCATGCCGCTCCTCCAGCTCCGAAGGCGTCAAATCCGAGAAGCTCCCCCCGCTTGAAGAAAGCTGGGCCAAGTCGATCGAGAGCTCCTACCCGGAATGGCAGCGCCCCAGCTACACCGCGCCGTCGGAAGTCAGACAATAAGCAGCCGCATCAGTCCTGCTTGAGAGGAGCCGCTGCTTCCCTTCCGGGGACCGGCGGCTTTTCTCTTGAGCAGCTCTTGCCACACCATGCAAATCCATTTCACTCTCAGTTGCCGCAGCCGGAACTATCGCATCGAACGCCAGAATCTTCTGAGCTTCTGCCAAGCCGCCTTCGCCGCCTCGCGCCTCGGCGGCAAAACCCCCGGAGCGGAATTCCTCGAGATCCCCATCGTTCTGATGGGGGATGAGCCGATGGCTAAATTCAATTGGAAACACCTTCGTCACGAAGGTCCGACCGATGTCATCACCTTCGATTACCTGGCCGACTGGATGCCGGGCATGGATGACGAGCAAGAGCCCTTTGTCCCCGGCGAAATCTACATCTCGCTCGATACCGCCGCCCGCGAAGCCGCCGCCCGCGCCCGCAGCCTGAGTGACGAATTGCTGCTTTACATCGTCCACGGACTCCTCCATCTCAAGGGCTATGACGACCATGATCCCGCCGATCGCCGCGCCATGCGCGCCGCCGAGCGCCGCAGCCTCGCCTCGATCCGCAAACACTGCGGTGAAACTCCTCTACTTTGTGAGAATTTGACATGAACCCCAGCGTCAGCGCCAGCATCGGTCTTCTTGGAGTTCTGCTCCTTATCGCGATTTGGCTCGATGGCGTCCGCGCCGCCCTCCTCGATCTCACCCCAGGGATGGCCCGCAAACTTCCAGACGATGAGGCCGACACTCTCCGCACCTGGCTCCTCCGCCGCAAGGAATTCGGCTTCGTCATCCGCGCCTTGAGCTATTTCGCCGCCGCCGCTTGGATGCTCGTCTCCTTCAATGTCACTATCCTCAATCCCGTCCTCCCCCTCCTCGACTGGGCGCAAAACCTGATTTTCGTCCTCCTCCTGATGATCTACCTGCTGGTCAAAGAAGGCATCGGATCCAACCTGGTCGCCGCCTACCACCGCCAGCTTTTGCGCTTCTCCATGCCAGCCATCGGCGTCGCTCGCATTCTCTTCAAACCCTACCTCGCCCTCGTCCGCCCCGCCGCCCATGCCCGTCAGCTCGAAGACTTGGCCGAAACCTCGGAACATAAAACCAGCGCCGAAGACGAAATCCTCTCCCTCGTAGAAACCATTCCGGGTAATGGCCCCTCGACCCTCGAAGTCGGTGAACGTCGGATGATCAAAGCGGTCTTCCATCTCGGCGACTCCCCCGTCGTGCAAGCCATGACGCCTCGCACTCGCGTGGCCGCCCTCAAGGCTGAAATGAGCGCCGAAGAGGCCCGTGACTTCCTCGGGGCCAATGGTTATTCCCGCGTCCCGGTCTACCGCAATAACCTCGACCAGATCTGCGGCGTCTTGCATGCTCGCGACCTGCTCCTGCCAGAAAAACTGGTGGGCCGATCTGCCGCCGATCTCGCCCGCCCGCCCCTCTTCGTCGATGAAGGCATGAGTCTGTCCCGGCTTCTTGACTTCTTCCGCCGCCGGCGTGGACACCTAGCCGTAGTCCGCGATGAATACGGCGGCACCGCCGGCATCATCACCTTCGAAGATGTCGTCGAAGAACTCGTCGGTGAAGTCCGCGATGAGTTCGATGACGAGGAGGACCTTCTCCTCCGAACCGAAGAATCAGGAACCTTACTTCTTGATCCGAGAGCCCCCATTTCCGACATCAATGAAGCCCTTGGTGAATACCCCTTTCGTTTGCCCGAAGACTGCTCGAATATCGGCTCATTCGTCGGCATGATCTCCGGCCGCATTCCGATCAAAGGCAGCCGTCTCAACGCCGCGCCCGGTCTCGAAATCGAAATCGTCGAAGCCGATGAGCGCGCCGTCCGTCGTCTGCGTCTTCATCGCGTCCCCATCACTGCTCCCGAAACCCCACAAGGAAATCCCACATGAAATCTCGCGCCCTCGTCGCCATGGCCGCCTTCGGCCTCATGTCACAAAGCTGTGGCACTCTCTACGGCACCCTCAGCGGCCCCTTCTCCGGTGGCGCCTCGCTCACCATCGCCGCCACCAAGAACATGGATCAGCCAATTGCCGTGATGGCCGTCGCTCCCCTGACCTGGCTTGGCGGCACCGCCGTCGGACTCTTCCCCGGCTTCTGGAAAGGTCTCCAGTCCGACATCAACGGCAACTTCCTCATCCCCCCCACCGAGCGTCTGCAAGACATCCTCGATCCCTTCGGCGCCGGCATGTGGGAACACAACCCCCGCCCCCACCCCGTCGGCTCTTGGGAAGAATCCAATTCTCCCCGCCGCGCTCCCCGCGAACAACCCAAACACGCTGACGAAGTCCGCTGATTTTCCGCTGACTTGAGCTCTTGTAGGTCCTATAGTTTTATAGGGCCTATTTTTTTTGATCCAACCTTCAGGACAATCAACATGCTGACCGCCGCCGAAACCCGCCACTACAGCCGCCATCTTCTGTTGAAAGAGCTTGGCCCAGGCGGCCAGGAAAAACTTAAGGCTTCTTCAGTCCTCATCATCGGATCCGGCGGCCTGGGTTGCCCAGCAGCTACCTATCTCGCCGCCGCCGGAGTTGGTCGCATCACCCTGATCGACCCCGATACCGTCGACGAAAGCAACTTGCACCGTCAAGTCGCTTTCACTGCTGCGGATATCGGCCGACCAAAAGCCGAAACTCTCGCCGCCCGACTTCGGGCCAACAACCCCCATATCGAAGTCATCGCTCTGCAACAACGCTTTCAACTCGACAATGCCCGGGAGCTGGTCGAGTCCCACACTCTCGTCGTCGACGGCTCGGACAATTTCCCCACCCGCTATCTCGCCAACGACGCCTGTTTTTTTGCCAAGCGGCCCTTGGTATTTGGCGCCATCCACCAGTTTTCCGCCCAAGTCTCCCTCTTCAATGCCGGCCCCGCCCTCCCCTGTTATCGCTGCCTTTTCCCCGAAGCTCCGGATGCAGGCAGCATCCCCAATTGTGATGAAGCAGGCGTCCTCGGCGTCCTCCCCGGCCTTTGCGGCAGTTTGATGGCCGCCGAAGCGGTCAAATTTCTGACCGGAATCGGCGTCGGCCTTGCCGGCCAACTGCTCACCTGTGACCTTCTCCATAACCAATTCCAAAGCTTTAAACTCCCCCTCGACCCCAGCTGCCCTCTCTGCAGCGCCCAAGCAAGCATCCATCAACTTGCTGAATTGCAATGGTCCTGCGGCAGCAACAAAACAGACGAGCATTCTGAAATCTCCACCGTCGATCTCCACACCGCGATCGAGTCCGGACAAGTCCTCTTCCTTCTCGATGTTCGTGAAACCTGGGAATTCTCCTGCGCCTCAATCGCCCACTCGGTCAACATCCCCCTCTCACAGGTCTCGCAAAACATAAGTGCCATCCCGCGCGACCTGCCAATCCGGTGCATCTGCCACCATGGCGTCCGATCCCTCAAAGCTCGAGACATTCTTGTCGCCGCCGGCTTTAACGATGTCCGGTCGCTCAGTGGCGGCCTTGATCTGTGGGCCGATGAAATCGACATGGATATGCCGAAATACTGAATGAATTCTTGGCATCGGCAGGCTCCAGGACTTAGATTAGTTCTGAAGGAGCCCAGCATGTCTAATACCAATCCGCGCTCAAAGATATAATCATTCATGAGTGATTGAGGTGGTGCCTTTCTACGACATTGCTGCTTGCCGAGTGGTCGGAGGAACTCGCCTCCAAGGCCGGGGCCGGCGATCTTGCCATCGCCGATTGGCTCCGCCTCTTCGCCCGCCTCCAGGCGCTGAAACGCGACTGGATCTTCGACCGCCTGCTCCGCCTGCACGTCGAACGCAATCTGACGCTTGAGGATCGCCTGAGCTTCCTACAAGGCGCGCTCGGCCTGCTGCATCCCGGCGCCAAGGAGTTCGGCAGCGTCTCGTCATCCGCACCCAAGGCAGCCGCAACGTCCAGTGGAGCGCCGTGTTTCGCCCGCGCTGAGCTTAGGCGTAGGGCCGGGCGACACCGGAGCAATGCCGCCGCCTCCTGTCCCAATTGTGTCCCTGTTCACTTCCCCTTACGCGTCGGCCGCTCGGGAAGTTTGTACTGGGACCGCAGCTCCTCGAGCTTGGCTTTCATCTGCTTGAGGACATCTGCGTAGGCGGGCTCGGCGTGCACCGATTTGAGCTCGAGTGGGTCTTTCTCGAGATCGAAGAGATTCATCTCGCCGTCGGCGTAGAAATTGATCAGCTTGTAGCGGCTGGTGGCGACACCTTCGTGGAAGGGCACGGTGTGCTCGCCGCCGTCTTCGTAGTAGTGGTAGTAGAGGGCGTCGCGCCAGGGAGCTTTTTCATCCTTCAGAATGGGGCGGAGCGAACGGCCTTGGACTTCTGCGGGAACCGCAATTCCGGCGGCGTCTAGGAAGGTCGGAGCGTAGTCGATGTTCTGCACCATCTGCTGGACCCGGCTGCCGGGCTTGGTGACGCCGGGCCAGCTCATGATCAGCGGCATCGAGAAGGATTCCTCGAACATCCAGCGCTTGTCGAACCAGCCGTGTTCGCCGAGGTAGAAGCTCTGGTCGGCGGCGTAGACGATGATGGTGTTCTCGGTGAGGTGCTTGGCTTCGAGATAGTCGAGAATCTGGCCGACCGATTCGTCGACGGCGGCAATGGTGCGCATGTAGTTTTTCATGTAGCGCTGGTACTGCCAGCGGACGAGATCCTGGCCCTTCGGGGGATTGGCGATGAGTTCGTCATTCTCGGCCTTGAAGGCGGCATCCCAGGCAGCTCTTTGTTCCGGCGTCATGCGGGGACGTTCGCTGTCTTTGTGCTTGAGTTGCTGAGGGCGGGCGAAGGGGAGATTGCCGGGGACCTTGAGGTCGCTGTCCCACTGGAAACTGCTGTCGATGCTCATAGTGTTTTTGGCCAGAGTGGCGGAGCGGTTGGCGTAGTCGTCGAAGAGAGTGGGCGGCTCGGGGAATTTGACATCCTTGTAGAGGTTGAGATGGCGCAGGGCAGGAGCGAAGCTGCGGTGCGGTGCTTTATGCTGGCACATGAGCAAAAATGGCTTATTAGGATCTCGTTGTTTGAGCCAGTTAAGGCTGAGTTCGGTGACCATATCGGTCGAATAACCGGCAATCTTGGGAATATTCATCTTGCCGGCAGGGCCGTTGCCGTACATATGCGGGTTGTAGTAGTAGCCCTGGCCTGGGAAGACCTGCCAGCTATCGAAGCCGGTGGGGTCAGATTCGAGGTGCCACTTGCCGAAGAGACCGGTCTGGTAACCCGCCGATTGCAGCACTTGCGGGAAGGTGAACTGCTTGCTGTCGAAAGGCGCCTGGTCGTTGTTCTTCAGGTAGCCGTTGAGGTGCGAGTGCTTGCCGGTGAGGATGCAGGCGCGGGAGGGGCCGCAGAGCGAGTTGGCGCAGTAGCTCCGATCGAAGACCGTGCCCATCGAAGCGATGCGATCGATGTTCGGAGTTTTGATCAGTGAACCCTTGTAGGACCCGATCGCCTTCAGCGCATGGTCGTCGCTGAAGATGAATACGATGTTGGGCGGCTTCGGAGCGGCAGCGGCGGGCGCGGCTTTCTCTTCGGCGGCGAGGCCGAAAGCGGCAAGGAAGACGGCGAAGAACAGGGACAGTCGCTTCATGATTTCACCTGGGTTTTCTGGGGTTTTCTGGGAGATTTTGAAGGGAAAACGGGAAGCTCAGCAGGGAGGATGCTGTTGAGATTCTCGACTGCTTTTTGCAGGAGATGTAATGACTCCTGCCGACTCAGGTTCAGACGCGGGTGGAAAGGGCGGGCCAAGGCGAGGATCGCCCGTAGACGGCCGAGCTCGTCGCAGACCGGCACGGCAAGGCGGACGATGCCATGGATGTTGCTGTCGACATCAATACCGCAGCCCTGCTGCTGCACCTCTTTGAGACTGGCCGTGACCTCCGCCTTGCCGAGCTTGGTTTTGACGCCCTCGCTCCAGATCCAGAAGCTTTCTTTCGTCGGCGGCACGAAGCGGTAATAGACCTGGGCCACCGCTTCCAGTTCGTCGCCAAGGCGACGGCGGAAACCCATCTGCGCCTTGACGCGGATGGCGGCCTGTTGATCTTCGACGCGGGCGCAGATCTCGGGGGCGCCGTCGCGCCACTCGTACCACTCGCAGGTAGCGCCGGCGAGATGGCTGAGCTGCTCCATCACCTCCTGTCGGCGCGAAGCGAAATCGACGCGTCCCGGCGCCAAGGGCACGAGATCCTGGAGCAAGGAATAATGCATCGTCTCCGGCGCCCTGCTGACGACGCCGCAACCAATCAAGGTGTCGAGCAGCCGCAGCAGCGACGCTTTGGGGAAGCTGGTGTATTTGGCGATCGCCTCCAGCTTCAGCGGCTCCCGGCGCAGCAGCCGGATCAGTTCAATGCCGCGACTGAGGGCGGGAGCGGATGACTCATCTTGATCCATATTTAAACCTCATTTCATATACGGAACATATATGAAGAAGGAAATCTGTCAAGATCGGGGGAGGAAGTAAATTTCACCGACCTGTGCAACTGTGTTTGAGTTTGGGCGTCGCGAAGCGACAGGATGAGTGTAGCCGGGGGTTTCAACCCCCGGTAGAGGATGGTGCTTTAATCGCCGTCGCGAAGCGACAGGATGACATTTTGGCGGTGGCGCTGCAGAAGACGCACCCCCGAACGCATCTGTCACCGCGTCGCTGCGCGACGCCAAATCAATTGCCAAACGTACCGGGGGTTGAAACCCCCGGCTACAATCACACCGTCGCTTCGCGACGAGCGCAGAACACCCGGCACGGAGGCCGGTCCTCGCAGGCCTTCCGTCGTTTCGCGACGAGCGACTGAAGCTTGATTCGGAGTTGCACAGGTCGAATTTCACCACGAAGACACGAAGGACACTAAGGTCAGAATTTTGGGCTTCCTGACCCGCAGCGGCGAAGGATGTGATGTGAATGACGATGGCACCAGCTTTGACTCTCGATGCTAAACCCCAAGGGTGCGCCCCCCCTTACGGCAGCACTTCCACTCCAAATTCCTGCACGGCGCTGTGCTCGCCCTGGTCATTCAGAGGCTCCAAGGCCCAGAGGAGATAGCGGGAGGTGGCGAGAGCGCCGTGGGAGTTAAGCTGGGTCGCGACCAT